>NZ_JBEYIX010000001.1:494416-602797 GCF_040636055.1 Micromonospora sp. NPDC006766
GTGCCCACCTCACGGGCCACCCGGGTCACCTCGTCCGCGAACGACGACAGCTGATCCACCATCGTGTTCACCGTGGACTTCAACTCCAGGATCTCGCCCCGGGCATCGACCGTGATCTTCTGCGACAGGTCACCCTTCGCCACCGCCGTGGAGACCTGCGAGATGTTGCGGACCTGGCTGGTCAGGTTGCCGGCGAGCTGGTTCACGTTCTCGGTGAGGTCACGCCAGGTGCCGGAGACACCGCGTACCTGGGCCTGGCCGCCGAGCTTGCCCTCGATGCCGACCTCGCGGGCCACCCGGGTCACCTCGTCCGCGAACGACGACAGCTGATCCACCATCGTGTTCACGGTGTCCTTCAGCTCCAGGATCTCGCCCTGCGCGGCCACCGTGATCTTCTGAGAGAGGTCGCCCCGGGCCACCGCGGTGGAGACCTGGGCGATGTTGCGCACCTGAGCGGTCAGGTTCGACGCCATCGAGTTGACGCTGTCGGTCAGGTCCTTCCAGGTGCCGGCCACGTTCGGCACCTCCGCCTGGCCGCCCAGCTTGCCCTCGGTGCCCACCTCCCGGGCCACCCGGGTCACCTGCTCGGCGAAGAGTCGGAGGGTGTCGGTCAACGAGTTGAAGGTGTGGGCCAGCTCGGCCACCTCGCCCATGGCCGACACGGTGATCTTCTGCGACAGGTCGCCCTTGGCCACCGCCGCGGCCACCTGCGAGATCGACCGCACCTGGTACGTCAGGTTCGACGCCATGGTGTTCACCGAGTCGGTGAGGTCCTTCCAGGTGCCGGCGACCCCGCGTACGTCGGCCTGGCCGCCCAGCTTGCCCTCGGTGCCCACCTCGCGGGCCACCCGGGTCACCTCGTTCGAGAAGGACGACAGCTGGTCGACCATGGTGTTGACGGTGCGCCCGATGTGCAGATATTCACCGCGCAGGGGGCGGCCGTCTATCTCCAGCGCCATGTGCTGGGACAGGTCACCGTCGGCCACCGCGACGATGACCCGGGCGATCTCGGTGGTCGGTCGGCCCAGGTCGTCGATGAGCGAGTTGATCGCCCGCTGCCCCTCCGCCCACGAGCCGTCCAGCCCCTCGTCGTCGAGGCGTTCGGTGAGCCGGCCGTCCCGGCCGACGATCCGGCTGATCCGGCGCAGGTCCAGGTGCTGCCGTTCCTGAAGCGACACCACGTCGTTGAAGGCGTCGGCCACCTCACCGGCCAGGCCGGCCCGCCGGGGCAGTCGGACCTTGAGGTCACCCCGGCGCACCTGCCGCAGCGCCTCCACCAGCTCACCGAGGAGCGCCTCGTGCTCGGGCGCGGACAGGTCCGCGGCTACCGACTTTTTCGCCGTGGTCATCATTCCTCGCTCAGCTCGGGGCCAACCGGCTCGTGCCGACATCCCACCATTTTGCCCGCCTAACGTCGAGGCGACGACCTACGTGCCTGCCGCTTTCGCCCTGATTCGTACACATCCAGCCCACGGCGCGGCAATGGCCGGTCGTTTGGCACCGAGGGCGGCGGCGGTGGAGGATACGAAGGTGTCAGCAAAGTCGGGGCCGGCGACGGACGGCGGCACGGACGAGCACGTCCGCCGGGTCCGGCTCCCCGCCGACCGCCGCACTCCCGCCGCAGCCCGGGCGCTGGTCCGATCCGTCCTCGGCGCGGCGAACCTGGACGAACTGCTCGACGAGGCGCTGCTGCTCACCACGGAACTCACCACCAACGCCGTGGAACACGCGCGCACCGAGCTGGATATCGAGGTCGAAGCGGACACCGCCGGCCTGACCGTCACGGTCACCGACTTCGCGGCCGGCCCGGTCGAGGAGCTGATGGTCGGCGTACGCAACGTCAGCCCGGACATCACCGAGGTGGCCGAGCGCGGGCGCGGGCTGCTGCTGGTCGACCACTTTGCCAGCCGGTGGGGCACCACCTACCTGCCCACCGGGAAGGGCGTCTGGTTCCGGCTGGACCGGCACGACAGCGACCCCTCCACCCGGCCGGTCACGGCCGAGCCCCCTGCGGCGATCACCGACCCGGGCCCGGCCGAGGGCACTCCGAGCGCCGCCGCGATGAGCGAGCTGATGCAGGCCAACCCCGACCCGTACGCGGACGATCCGCTGCCGGAGTTCGCGACTGGGCTGCTGACCCGGCTCGCCGAGATGGTGGGTGCCGCCGGGGGTGTGGTCCGGCTGGACCGGGGCGATGGGAAGGGCAGCCAGGTGCTCGCCCGGTACGGTCGGCAGCCGCGGGAGGGCAACGAGCTGCTCCTGGTTCCGCTCGCCGTGCACCGACCGTACGTCGGCGAGCTCGGCCTGGACGCGGCGCCGTCGGCGTACGCGCGGCCGCTGGCGGTGCTGACCGCCGAACGGCTCTCGCTGCACCTGGAGAACGACCGGCTGCGCCGGGCGGACGTCCGCCGGTCGACCTGGCTGACCTTCCTCGCCGAGGCGAGCGAACTGCTCGCCCAGTCCCTGGACGTCGAGCTGACCATGGCGCTCATCCCGCAACTGGTGGTGCCCCGGCTCGGCCAGTGGTGCGTGGTGCACACCACCGACGAGTGGGGCCGGCTGCGGCTCGCCGCGTCCAGCCACGCCGACGAGTCGGTGCTGCCGCAGCTGCACCGGGTGCTCCAGGAGACCGGGCCGGATTCGATCCAGGCCCGACTGCGGGAGGCATCCCGGAGCGCGGCGCAGGTGCCGCTCAGCGGGCCGATGGAAGGGTTCGCCGTACCGCTGATCGCCCGCGGGCAACGGCTCGGCACCCTGGCCGTCGGCCGCCATCAGGGGCATCGACACGATCCGGACGAGGTCTCCGTCCTGGAGGACGTGGCCCGACGGGCCGCCCTCGCCATCGAGAACGCCCGCATCCACGCCGAGCGGCGGCGCGTCGCCCAGGCGCTCCAGCAGTCCCTGCTGCCGCCGGTGCTTCCGGTGGTCGAGGGCATCGGCTTCGCCGCCGAGTACGTCCCGACCGGCGGCGACGCCGAGGTCGGCGGCGACTTCTACGACGTGGTGCCGCTGCCGGACGGCGGCTGGCTGGTGGTGATCGGCGACGTCTCGGGCAAGGGTGTGCAGGCGGCGACGGTGACCGGCCTGGTCCGGGACGTGATCCGGGTGCTGGCCGGGGACGGCAAGCCACTGCCGGAGATGCTGGTCCGGCTCAACGAGACGCTGGTCGAGCGGGGCAGCGGCCGATACTGCACGCTGGCGTTGGCGGCGGTCGCGCCGGGCGACGGGGGTCAGCTCGACGTGTCCCTGCACCTGGCCGGGCACGACCGCCCGGTGCTGCTGAACGGCGGCGGTGGGGCCGCCTTCGTCGGCACGGGCGGTACGGCACTCGGGCTGCTCGACGCGATCGCCACTCCGGCGGCCGAGATCTCGCTCGACCCGGGCGACGCGCTGATCTTCTATACCGACGGGGTCACCGAACGGCGGCGGGGCCGTGACCTCTTCGGCACCGAACGGCTACGCGCGTCGGCGGCGCCGCTGGCCGGCTATTCCGCGGACGTGGTGGCCGCCCGGATGCGCGCCACGGCGATCGGCTTCTCGGCGGAGGCACCCCGCGACGACATCGCCATCCTGGTCCTCCGCAACGACGCGCTCTAATCCCCGGCGGCCTGCGCGCCGGAGGCAACAGGTTCCCCGAAGTTGCTGCTCGCGCCGCGCCGGAGGCAGCAGGTTCCCCGAAGTTGCCGCCTCGCATCGTGCGCGAGCGGGCGGGGTCAGAGGTCGACGACCCGCCGGACCGGGGCGGGGGCGGCCACCACCACACAGCGGCCCTCTCGGGCGAGGAGCACGCCCCGGACGGCGGCGAGGATCGAGGCCACCCGATCGGGAGCCAGCGAGCCGGGCAGGGCGGCGTGCACTGTGCCGACCCCGGCCGAGCCGCGTACCGGCACCGGGGTGCCCGCGGCGTCGCGCAGTGCGTAGACCGCCGCGTGCAGGTCGTTGATCGGCACCTCGATCCGCAGCGCGGTGTCGCCCGGGCCGAACGGGTAGCGCCCCCACCAGTCGGGTGGCGTATGGCTGGCGACCGCGTCGCCTCCGAGCAGGGCGGTGAGCCGCTCGACCCGCTCGGCGACGTCGGCCGGGCCGCCCTCCAGGAGCACCGCCAAGCTGCCCGCCGCAGCCGGCCGGGCCGCCCGCCCGGTCACCGCCGGATGCTCGGGCCGCCCGAACACGGACGGATGTGACGGGTTCACCCGCCGGCGCGGCAACGGCACCGGCAGGTCCAGCTCGACGGCCGCCGGATCGAGCCGGGCGGCGAGCACCGCCCGGACCAGGTCGTGCGCCTCCAACGGGGTCCAGACCGGGCGGGACACCCAGACCCGGCTGGCCGGCACGGCCTGCACCCGCAGGGTCGCCGAGACCAGCACCCCCAGGCCGCCCTGCGAGCCGCAGAGCAGCCGGGCCACGTCCAGCCCCGGCAGGTCGCCGGCGCCGAAGAGCGCCGCCGCGCCGCCGCTCTGGTCGCGGCCCGTCGGCGCTGCCTGGCCCAACGAGGCCGTGCCAGCCGCGCCGATGCTGATCAGCTCGCCGCTGGGGTCCAGGTAGCGAACGCCGACGAGTTGGGCGCACGGACGGCCGTGCCGGTGCCGGAGCGGGCCGGCCTCGTCGGCGGCGAGCACCCCGCCCAGGGTCGCCCCGGGGGAGGGCGCGTCGACCGGCAGGCGCCGGCCGGCGCGGTCCAGGCTCGCCTGGACCGCACGCAGCGGAGTGCCGGCGCCGACCTCGGCCACCGGGGAGCCCTGCGGCTCGTGCCAGACCCCGGCGAGCCGGCCGGTGTCGAGCAGGATGTCGACCTGCGCCGGGGCGGCACCCCAATCGATCTTCGTGCCGGCCCCTCGGGGCACGACGGTGAGATCGTGCGCGGCGGCCAGCCGCAGCACCTCGGCGGCGGAGTGCGGGCCGCCCGGCACCGCCACCCAGCGGGCCGTCCGGCCGGCCACCTCGTCGGCCGGGCCGGCGAACCGGGCGAACGACGGGCCGCAGATCTCCGCCAGTCGTCGGGTGATCTCGAGGGCTCCGGATCGGTTCGTGGAACTCGCTGCAGCCGCCATGGCCGTCATCGTACACATGTTCGAAAGCGGCGACGGGGAATCGGCCGAGCCGGCCACGCGCACGCCCGGCGGCGCGCTCCCGGCCGGTAACGTGACGCCGTGACCACCGAGACCCCCGACAACTCGCCGCGCCACGACCTGAAGCCGTCGCCCGCGCCCGTCGCCAAACGCGTGCCGACCGAGCGGACCCACCACGGCGACACCGTCGTCGACGAGTACGCCTGGCTCGCCGCCAAGGACGACCCTGAGACGATCGCCCACCTCACCGCGGAGAACGCCTACACCGAGGCGCGCACCGCACACCTGGAGGGGCTGCGCGCCGAGTTGTTCGAGGAGACTCGCCGGCGCACCCAGGAGACCGACCTGTCAGTGCCCACCCGCAAGGACGGGTACTGGTACTACACCCGCACCGTCGAGGGCCAGCAGTACGGCGTGCACTGCCGGCGGGCGGTGCACGCCGGCGAGACCGCGCCCCCGATCAGCGCCGACGGTGCCCCGCTCGACGGCGAGGAGGTGCTGCTCGACGGCAACCTGCTCGCCGAGGGTCATGACTTCTTCGCCCTCGGCGCGTTCGACGTCAGCCCGGACGGCCGTTGGCTGGCATACTCGACCGACTTCGCCGGGGACGAGCGGTTCACCCTGCGGATCAAGGACCTGAGCACGGGCGAAGTGCTCGCCGACGAGATCCCCGACACCTTCTACGGCACCGCCTGGTCCGCCGACGCCTCCACACTCTTCTATGTCACGGTCGACGACGCATGGCGGCCCAACCGGGTCTGGCGGCACACGATCGGCACCCCGTCGAGCGAGGACGCGGTGGTCCACCAGGAGGACGACGAGCGGTTCTGGGTGGGCGTCGAGCTGACCCGCTCCGAGCGGTTCGTGGTCATCGACATCCACAGCAAGATCACCAGCGAGGTACGGGTCATCCCGGCCGCCAACCCCACCGGCGAGCCGGCGATCATCGCGCCCCGCCGCCAGGGCGTCGAATACTCGGTGGAGCATCACGGCCACCGATTCCTGATCCTGCACAACGACGGCGCGGAGGACTTCGCGCTGGCGTACACCTCGGCGGACACGCCCGGCGACTGGACGCCGCTGATCGAACACGCGCCGGGCACCCGGCTGGAAGCCGTCGACGCGTTCGAGAACCACCTGGTCGTCTCGCTGCGCAGCAACGGGCTGACCGGGCTGCGGGTGCTGCCGATCGGCGGCGGTGACGCGTACGACATCGACTTCCCCGAGCCGATCTACAGCGTCGGGTTGGACGCCAACCCGGAATACCGCACCAGCGAAGTGCGGCTGCGCTTCACGTCGCTGGTCACCCCGGACTCGGTCTACGACTACGACCTGGTCACCCGGCAGATGGTGCTGCGCAAGCAGAAGCCGGTCCGCCCCGGGCCGGACGGGCGGGCGTACGACCCGGCCGACTACGAGCAGCACCGGGACTGGGCGCTCGCCGACGACGGCACCCGGGTGCCGATCTCGCTGGTCTGCCGGAAGGGCACTCCGCGCGACGGCTCCGCCCCCTGCGTCATCTACGGCTACGGCTCGTACGAGGCGAGCATGGACCCGTGGTTCTCCATCGCCCGACTCAGCCTGCTCGACCGGGGCGTCATCTTCGCCGTCGCGCACATCCGCGGCGGCGGTGAGCTGGGCCGGCGCTGGTACGACGAGGGCAAGCTACTGGCCAAGAAGAACACCTTCACCGACTTCGTGGCCTGCGCGCGGCACCTGGTCAAGGCCGGCTGGACGGGCACCGACCGCCTGGTGGCCCGGGGCGCCTCGGCCGGCGGCCTGCTGATGGGCGCGGTCGCCAACCTCGCCCCGGACGCGTTCACCGGGATCGTCGCGCAGGTGCCCTTCGTGGACGCGCTCACCTCGATCCTCGACCCGTCGCTGCCGCTCACCGTCACCGAGTGGGAGGAGTGGGGCAACCCTCTCGACGACCCCGAGGTTTACGCGTACATGAAGTCGTACACCCCGTACGAGAACGTGGCACCGGTCGACTACCCGGCCATCCTCGCGGTGACCAGCCTCAACGACACCCGGGTGCTCTACCACGAGCCGGCCAAGTGGGTCGCCCGTCTGCGGGCCGTCGCGCCGCAGGGCGACTACCTGCTCAAGACCGAGATGGGTGCCGGCCATGGCGGCCCGAGCGGCCGGTACGACGCCTGGCGCGAGGAGGCGTTCATCAACGCCTGGATCCTCGACCGCCTGAAGTGAAAGGAGGGGGCCCCTGTTAACGCCTCGGGTAGAGCAGGGGCCCCTTATTAACGCTCGACGGCGGGCGCGGTGGCGGGAGTGGCGAGCGTCGACCCGAGCATCGCCGGGTCGACGTTGCCGCCGGTGATCACCGCGACGGTACGCCCTGGCGGCAGCTCGTCCCGGCGGAACAGCCGTGCCGCGACCGCCACCGCACCGCTCGGCTCGACCACCAGCCGGGCCTCGCGGACCAGTCGGCCCATCGCCAGGGCGATCTCCTCCTCGGTCACCGTGACGATGCCGTCGAGGCGTTCCCTCAGGTGGGCCAGGGTCAGCGCGGACAGGTTCGTACGCAGCCCGTCGGCGCTGGTCCGATAGGTCCGCTCAATGTCCCACACCACCACCTCACCGGCGGCGAGGGAATCCCGGGCGTCGGCGGCCAGCGCCGGCTCCACCCCGAACACGGCGGCCGACGGGCGCAGCGCCTTCACGGCGGTGGCGACCCCCGAGGAGAGGCCGCCGCCGCCGACGGGCACCAGCACCACATCGACGTCGGGCAGGTCCGCCACGATCTCCAGCCCGATGGTGCCCTGCCCGGCGATGATCCGCCGGTCGTCGAAGGGCGGCACCAAGGCGGCCCCGGTGTCGGCGGCGATCCGCTCCGCCTCGGTCAGCCGGCGCGCCGGCGGGACCAGCACGACCTCGGCACCGAGCGCCCGGATCCGGTCCACCTTGACCTGCGGTGCCCCCTCGGGAACGACCACCGTGCACGGCGCCGAGAACGCCCGGGCCGCGTACGCGAGGGCCTGGCCGTGGTTGCCGGACGAGTGCGTCACCACCCCCCGGGACCGGGCGGCCGGGTCGAGCCGGGCCACCGCGTGCGTCGCGCCGCGCAGCTTGAACGACCCGACCGGTTGCAGACTCTCCGGCTTGACCCACAGCTCGTCGTCCCACGGGGTCGGCAGCAGCGGGGTCCGCACGACGGTCCCGGCGATGTCGTCGGCGGCGACCCGGACGTCCTCGATAGAGATCAGCATCGGCCAATCCTGCCCCGGCCCCGGCCGCACTCGCCGCCCCGACGCCCGCGCCGCCCCTCATGATCACGCTCGATCCTGGAACGAGTCCCCTCGCAGCATGGCGGAAGCCACTACTTCCGGGATCGAGCGCGATCTTGCGGCATGTCCCGCTCGTGCGGCACCTAGACTGCCCGGGTGAGCGAGGCCGAGGAGGAGCCGGTCGGGGCGGACGTACCCCCGGAAGGAGCGGCCCGGCGTGGGCCGACCTGGGTGATCCTCGCTGTGGTGGCCGCCGCCCTGCTCGTCTGCTGTTGCTCGGTCGTGATCGGCTTGGCCGTCTCCTGGTCAGCGGGGATCCTCGGCGGCCGCTGAGCCCGCCGACGCGTCACGTCAGGTCGTCCGCAGTTCCTCCACCGCTGTGCTGGAGCGCAGGACGAGCAGGCCGACGACGACGGTCGCCAGCACCGCGACCAGGGCGCCGGCCGCGAGCCAGGCCAGCTGCTCCACCGGTACGCCCGGAACCACGGTGATCTCCGGTACCCACTCCGTGCGGACGTACGGGGCGGCCGTCGCCGGGTCGGCGCAGAGAGCCGCATCCGCGTCACAGGTCTCCTGCGAGAAACCGCCACTGCGCGGCGAGCCGAGCGCGCCCCGGACGAGCAGCAGGCCGACGGTCAGCGCGACGGCGATCGCGGGCACCGCCGGCGCGAGCGACTGCCAGAGGATGGACCGGCCGAGCGTGCCGCGCGGCACCCCGGTCGCGACCAGCGCCGCGTACTGGCGCCGGCGGGCGGTGACCCCCTCCACCAGGGCGACCAGCAGCCCGCCCGCCGCGATTGTCATCCCCACGGCGACCGCCAGGTCGATCAGATCCATCGTGCCGAGGTAGAAGTCGTCCGACGCGACCCTCTCGCTGCCCGTCCGAGCGTCGAGTTCCACCGTGGCCAGGAAGTAGGCGCGGAACCCGGCGGCCCCGGCCCCGAAGATGAGCGCGGCGAGGAGCGCGGCGAAGGTGCGGCTGCCCGCCCAGGGGTCGGCCGTCAGCCGGCGGGCGGCCAGCAGCGCGGCGGGTCGCCGGGCGTAGCGGTGCAGCAGCCGACCAGCGGTGTGGGAGATCCAGCCGGTGCCGGTGACCACGCCGATCATGGCGGCCAGTCCGCCGCCGACCAGCAGCGCCGGCACCAGCCCGGGGGGTAGCTCCGCATGCCGCCGGTCGTACCAGAACGCCACCGGCCGGATGGCGGCGAAGGCGGCCAGACCCAGGATGATCAGCAGGCCGGGCCACGGCCAGGGTCCGCGGGTCCGCACCTTCCACATCACGCCGAACGGGGTGGTCGTCACCCGGCGGAGCATCAGCGCGGTGGCCAGCGCGGCGACCACCGGCAGCCCGAGCACCAGCGCCACCATCCCGACGGTCGACGGGTACACGTCGGTGGGCAGCGGCAGCCGGCCCTGCGCGTCCGGTCGATGCAGCAGCTGGTGGCCGACCAGGTAGAGGGCCAGCCCGGCCAGCGTGCCGAACAGGGTCGCCACCCCGGTCTCCGCCGTGGCGACCCGGGTGACCTGCCCGGGGGTGGCCCCGGCCAGGCGGAACGAAGCCAGCCGACGGTCCCGGGCCGGTGCGCCGATCCGTGCGCACTGCCCGGCCAGCCCCAGCACCGGGATGGCCAACAGCAGCAGTGCGAACGCGGTGCCACCGCGCAGCCCCGGCTCAACCAGAAGCTGGTTGGCGTACTGCTGCGACCAGCGGCCTCCGTTGTCGTCTGTGGCTGGCGGCGTCGGAATGGCCAGCACGGTCAGCGCCGCCAGGGCGGCAAGGGTGGCGAGTGCAGCGCTCAGCGCCGTCAGCACCACGCGGGCGGTGTCGGTGCGGGTGCCGGCCAGGGCGAGCCGGAGCACGACGATGGGCTTCACCGGCGGCCCCCCGGCACCGGCGAGTCCAGGCCCAGGCCCGAGTGGTCCACCATCCCGTCGCGGAGCGCCACCTCACGGTCGGCGTACCCGGCGACGCGCGGCTCGTGGGTGATCAGCACGACGGTGGTGTGCTGCTCGCGGGCGAGCCGGACCAACTCGGTGAGCACCTGCTCGCCGGTGAGCGTGTCCAGCGCGCCGGTCGGCTCGTCGGCGTAGAGCACCCGGGGCTCGGTGACCAAAGCCCGAGCGGTGGCGCAACGCTGCTGCTGCCCGCCGGACATCTCACCCGGCCGAACGTCGGCGACCTCGGCCACGCCCAGCCGTTCCAGCCAGGTCAGCGCCGCCGTCCGCGCCTCTCGCCGCCCCGTGCCGGCGAGAAGTAGCGGAAGGGCGATGTTCTCCGCCGCGGTCAGCTCGGCAACGAGTTGACCGAACTGGAAGAGCACCCCGAAATCGGTGCGGCGCAACCGGGACCGGGCCGCCTCCGACCAGGTGTCGATCCGCTCGCCCCGCCAGGTGACCTCGCCCGAGTCGGGGCGCAGGATGCCGGCGAGGCAGTGCAGCAGAGTGGACTTGCCGCAACCGCTCGGCCCGGTGATGGCGACGACCTCCCCCTCCGCCACGTCGAGCGTCACGCCGCGCAGCGCGGGCGTCCTGCCGTACGCCTTGACCACACCGCGGGCCTCCAGCTGCGTCACGAGTGCACCTCCCGGTGCCAGTCGGCGACCCGTTCGAGGGTGGTGTGCAGCCACCGCAGGTCGGCGTCGAGATGGTTGATGGCGAAGTCGGCCGCGATCACGTCGTCGAGGCTGGCCGATGGGGCGGCCTTCACCGCGGTGAGCTCGCGGAGCCGCTCGGTGTGCGCCCGGCGCTGGGCGATCAGGTAGGACCGGGCCCGATCGGCGTCGGCAACCAACAGCGCGACCACCACCTTGGCGAAGAGGGTGCTCGCCACATGGGGCATGGGCGGCTCGACAGTGGCGAGCCACCGGTCGAGCGCCAACCGCCCCTCCTCGGTGAGCGCGTACACCGTGCGGTCGGGGCCGCCCTCACGCTCCTGCCCGGCCGGGACCACCAGGCCGTCCCGCTGTAGCCGGGTGAGGGTCGCGTAGACCTGCCCGAAGGCGAGTGGACGGGCCCGGGGCAGCCGCTCGTCGTGGGCTCGTTTCAGCTCGTAGCCGTGCCGGGCACCGCCGGCGAGCAGCCCGAGCAGAACGTGCTGTGTGGACACGGCCGTCACTATTCGCTCGGCGAATAGCAATGTCAAGCAAGGCCCGCGCGGCGTGGCGCCGCGCGGGCCGAGGGCGTCAGGGCGTCCAGGCCGGATCCCGGCCGGTCCGGGCCAGGAGCCGGTCCAGGTCAGCGACGTCGGACGTGGTGGGCACCGGTTCGCCGAAGGCCCCCATCCGCTGGCCGGTGTCGCCCATCCGGTCCATGAAGGCGTGCCCCGCCGCAAGCACCGCCGGGTCGGCCTCCACCACTGGCTGCCCGGTCGCCCGGGCCAGGTCCCATCCGTGCACGGCGAGATCGATCAGGGCCATGTCGCCGACCGTCTCCTGCGGCAGCCCCATCCCCGGCGAGACACCCTCCAGCGCCGCCGGGTCCGACCACGCCTCGACCAGGCGTACGGTCTCCGCCGCGAACCGGTCTCGCCAGCCCTCGGTCAGGTGGTCGGTCTTGGCCGACCAGTCCACCTCCTGCCGCTGGGCGAGCGCCTGGAAGTTGACCACCACGTCGAACACGTGGTTGAGCAGGTCGCGCACCGAGTAGTCGGAGCACGGGGTGGGCAGGTCGAGCTGATCGTCGGAAATGCGCTGGACCACCGCCACCGTCCGTGGGGCGGCGACAGCCAGCAGCTCACTAGTCTTCGTGGTCATAGGGCCAGCGTATGAGGACGGTCTTGAAGAAATGCGACACGAACCGCGGCGGGACAGCCCTAGAAAATGATCGGCGGCACTGCTGTCGGCTCCCGTTCTGCGTACCGCCCGCTTTGTGGGATACCGTTCCACCGAACACAGGAGGTCGACGAATGTCCCTGACGGTGCACACGGAACAGCGCGGCGACGTGGTCGTCGTGTCGGTCGCGGGCGAGCTGGACATGGCCACGGCCCCGCAGCTTCAGGACCAGATCACCGACCTGCTGGACAAGGGTCGCAGCCGCCTCGTCTTCGACCTGGCGGCCCTGTCGTTCTGCGACTCGACCGGGCTGTCGGTGTTCGTCCGGGCCAAGAACAGCTGCGACGAGGCCGGCGGCGTGGTGCGGCTGGCCGCCCCGCAGCGCGGCGTGCTTCGCATCCTGGAGGTCAGCGGCCTCGTCGAGGTGTTGAACACCTACCCGACGGTCGACCAGGCGGTGGCGGGCGACGCGACGCCGGCCTCCTCCTGACGTTCGGCCCTGCGCTGCTCGTCCTCGATGTAGCGGGGGCGGGCGATGGCCACGCCCGCCGTCGTCTGGACGGCGAGGGCCGCCAGCAGGAAGCCGATCGGCGCCGTCCAGCCCCCGGTCGCCTCGTAGAGGATGCCGACCAGCAGCGGACCGAGCGCGGCGATGACGTACCCGGTGCTCTGCGCGAAGGCGGACAGCGCGACGGTGCCGTCGGCGGTCCGGGCGCGCAGTCCGATGGTGGTCAGGATCAGCGGGAACGCGCCCTGGCCGAGGGCCAGCAGCAGCACCCAGAGCGGCGCGAGGCCGCGCGGCGCGACGGCCAGTCCGAGGTACGCGGCAGCGGAGAAGGCGGTCAGCGAGAACACCAGCGGGCGCAGCGTCCGCAGCCGGCCGGCCAGGGCCGGCATCGCCAGCGCCACCGGCACGCCGAGCGCGGTCACCCCGGCGAGCAGCAGGCCGGCGGTCTCGGCGGGGTAGCCGGCGTCCCGGAAGAGCTGGGCCAGCCAGCCCATGATCGCGTACCCGCTGAGCGACTGCGCCCCGAAGTAGACGGCCATGGCCCAGCCGAGCCGGGTCTGCGCCGGCCGTACCCGTGCCGGGGCCGCGGTGACCGCCGTCGGGCTCGCCGCCCGCCGCGCCGAGCGGGTCCGCAGCGCCAGCGGCACCCAGGGGAGTACGGCCACGGCGGCCAGCCCGGCCCAGACGCCGAGCCCGGCCCGCCACGAGCCGAAGGCGTGCGCCACCGGCACCGCGGCGGCCGCGGCCACCGTCGTGCCGATGGTGAGCGCCATCGTGTACGCCCCGGTGACCAGCCCGGTGCGGTGCGGGAAGTGCTGCTTGACCAGCATCGGCAGCAGGATGTTGGCGACCGCGATGCCGGCCAGGGCGAGCGCGCTGGTGAGCACGAAGACGGCCGCCGAGTCGGTGACCACCCGGAGCACCTGGCCGGTGGCGAGGGCGAGCATGGCCAGCGCCAGCACCCGGGCGGGCGGCCAGCGGCGGACCAGCCACGGGGTGAGCGCGCCGAGCCCGGCGAAGGCGATGGTGGGCAGGGTGGTGACGAAGCCGGCCATGACGCCGGAGAGACCCAGCCCGGTGCGAATCTCGTCGAGCAGGGCACCCAGGCTGGTCACCGCCGCGCGCAGGTTGAGCGCGACCAGCAGCATGCCGACCAGCACCAGCCCGCCACCGCCAGCTGGTCGAGGGTGGGCTGGTCCGGTGCGGGTGGCTGGCGCAGTCATGACCTTCAACATACAATCATGGGATGAATTCCGGGAGGAGTTGTAACCGATGACACGCGCCCTCGCTCCGGTCGCCGTGCCCCCGCGCGGCCACCGGGTAAGCCAGACCATCGAGCAGCTTCGGACCCGGATCCTCGGCGGCGAGTGGCCGGTGGGCGGGCGCATCCCCACCGAGCCGCAGCTCGTCGCCGAGCTCGGCGTCGGACGCAACACGGTCCGGGAGGCGGTCCGCGCACTCGTGCACGCCGGGGTGCTGGAATGCCGTCAGGGCTCCGGGACGTACGTCGTGTCGACCGACGAGTTGGCCCCGGTGGTGGCCCGTCGGCTCACCGACGACCGGATGGCCGAGGTGGTCGAGGTCCGCCGCGCCTTCGAGGTGGAGGCGGCCCGGCTCGCCGCGCTACGGCGTACCCCTGCCGACCTGGCGGCGCTCGACGAGGCGCTCGCCGCCCGGGAGGCCGCCTGGCGTTCCGGCCGGGTGGACGAGTTCGTCGAGGCCGATGCCGCGCTGCACAGCACGGTGGTGGCCGCCGCGCACAACACCATGCTGGCCGAGCTGTACGCCTCGGTCGGCGCCGCGCTGCGCAGCACCGTCGCCCAGGCGATGGGCGGCGCGCTGGAGCCCGAGCGGTACGTCGACCACGGCCGACTGGTCGACGCGATCCGGGACGGCGATCCGGCGCGGGCGGCGATCGAGGCCGGCGCTTTCCTTGAGGCCCCCAGCGGGGGGTAGGTCGCGGGGGCCGACATTTCTCGAACACCTGTTCGATAGAGTCCGGGTCATGGAGCAACGCAGGCACTGGTGGAACGGGAAATGGGGGCGGCTGGCCCGGCGGGATGTCTTCCTCCGGGTGGACGGCGACCGCTGGCACGTCGAGCAGCGCGCCGGCGGCGCCGAGGGGGTCTCCCGGTTCTACGAGTACGACGGCGTGGACGAGGCGGAGGAAACGGTCCGGGCGCTGCTGGAGGGGCCGGACACCTGGCGCGAGCTCTCGCCCCGCCCGCCGAGCGGCTGGGCCCCGCCCGTTTAGCGCCGGGCCGCCCTGGGAACCGCTGCCTGCATGAGCCAGCAGGTCATTTCCCGCGTCACCACCGGCATGCGGGTGGTCGACTCGACCGGTGCCGAGGTCGGCACCGTGGATCTCGTCCAGCGCGGCGACCCGAACGCGGTAACCGTGCAGGCACCCGCCCCGGTCGACCCGGGGAGCAGCCTGAACGAGCTGATCGAGTCGGCGGCGGTCGAGGAGCCGGAGGTCCCCGCCGACCTTGCCGCCCGGCTGCTGCGCACCGGCTACCTCAAGGTCTCCACCGAGTTGGCGCCGACCGGCGCGGTCTACGTGCTGGCCGACCAGATCACGGCTGTCACCGACGACGGCGTACGCCTCGACGTGCCAGCCGCGCAACTGCCCGAGGAGGAGTGAGCCCGCCGACCGGTCGGCAGACGCACGAAGGGCCCGCGTGAAAGCGGGCCCTAAGGCGGCCGCGGAAACCCGGAACGGCCTCCTGCAAGCACCAGGCTTGCAGTTCGTCACCCCGACTGGCGGGAACCGGCGAGCTCCCGTTCGGCCTCGGCCACGGGGGGCGGAGTGGCCGGGGCATGCGGGCGGCGGCGGAAAAGCAGGAGCATCAGCCAGCCGGCCACCAGACCCCAGAACGCGCCGCCCACCCCGAGCAGGCTCACCCCGGAGGCGGTGACCACGAAGGTGACCACCGCCGCCTCGCGGCCGTCCGGTTCGGCGACGGCCGCCGAGACCGCGCCGGCCAGCGCGCCGAGCAGCGCCAGCCCGGCCACCGCCTCGACCAGCACCGGCGGCGAGAGCAGCACCAGGGCGGTCGCCACGCCGGCGCCCAGGCCGAGCAGCGCCATGCCGATCCCGGCGGTGACCGAGGCGATCCAGCGCCGCTCCGGATCGGGGTGGGCGTCCGGGCCGGCAGCCAGGGCGGCGGTGATCGCGGCCAGGTTCACCGCGTGCCCGCCGGCGGGGGCACCGAGCGCGGTGGCGAGCCCGGTCACCCGGAGCGCGGAGCCCAGCGGGGCCCGGTAGCCGTAGCCGGCGAGGACCGCCGTCCCGGGCACGTTCTGCGCGGCCATGGTGACCAGGAACAGCGGCAGGGCGAGCCCGACCACCGCAGGCACCGTCCAGGTCGGCGCGGTGAACGCGACCGTCGGGGCGAGGTGTGCCCGGACCGGCCCGGACGTGGTCAGCGCGATCGCCACCGCCGCCACGGCCAGCGCGCCCGGCACCGCCCAGCGACGGGCGAACCGGTGCAGCACCAGCCAGGCGAGCACCACCGGCCCGGCCAGCCGGGGCACCTCGACCAGGGCCCGGACGGGCGCGGTGCAGAGCGGCAGCAGCACCCCGGCGAGCATGGCGCTGGCGACGGGGACGGGAATCGCGGCGACCGCCCGGCCGAGCGCCGGAATCAGCCCGGCGGCGGCGATCAGCAGGCCGGTCAGCAGGAACGCACCGACCGCGGCCGGCCAACCGCCGGGCACCGGCCCGGTGGCGACCAGCAGCGCCGCACCGGGGGTGGACCAGGCGATCGCCAGCGGCAGCCGGTGCCGCAGCCCGAGCCAGACCGCGCAGCAGCCGGTGGCGACGCAGAGCGCGAGCAGCCCGGAGGCGGCCTGCGCCTGGTCCGCGCCCACGGCGCGCAGCCCGGCGAGCACGACTGTGAACGAACTGGCGAAGCCGACGAGGGCCGTCACGACCCCGGCCAGCACGGGTTGTAGCCGACCGGCCATGCCACCCTCCCGACCACTGTTCCGTTTATGGAACGATACGGTGTAGCAGGATAGCCGGATGGCAGCAGCCCCACGAGACCGGGACCGGACCCCCGACCCGGGCGCCGACGCGGTCGGACGCCGGGTCCGCGCCCTCCGCGAGGAGCGGGGGATGTCCCTCTCCACCCTGGCCCGGCTGGCCGGTGTCGGGAAGGCCACCCTCTCCGGGCTGGAGAACGGCACCCGCAACCCGACCCTGGAGACTCTGTACGCGGTCACCGCGCAGCTCGGCGTACCGCTCACCGCCGTGCTCACCGCGCCCGAGGCGACCCCCACGGTCAGCGGCGCGGCGGTCAGCGCCACCCTGCTGGAGGTCTTCACCGACACCGACGCGACCTACGAGCTGTACCGGATGCGGGTCGCCCCGGGGCCCGGCCAGCTCTCCCCCGCGCACCAGCCCGGGGTGACCGAGCACATCACCGTCTTCGCCGGCGTGCTGCGGGCCGGACCGGTGGACGCCCCGCTGACCGCCGCGGCCGGCGGCCACCTGCGCTGGACCTCCGACGTACCACACAGCTACGCCGCACTCGGCGACGAGGAGGTACGCGCGAGCCTGCTGCTGCGCTACCCACGCCGCTGACCATCTTGGACGCATACCCGGTGGGTAGAGACGCGGGGCGGGTTTTCTTGGCAAGCTTTACCCCATGACGCTGATCCTCCGCTCGGCTATCCGCAACGACGTCGGCCTCGTCCGGACCAACAACGAGGACTGCGCCCTCGCCGGCGACCGCCTAATGGCGGTGGCCGACGGCATGGGCGGGCTGCCCGCCGGCGAGGTGGCGAGCGACATCGTCATCCGGATCCTGGACGAGCTGGCCCCGCCGACCTCTCCCGAGGAGGCCGCCGACGCGCTGCGCGCCGTGGTGAGCGCCGCCAACCAGCGAATCCGCGCCGCCATCACAGTGGACCCGGCCCGGGACGGCATGGGTACGACGCTGACCGCCGGCCTGCTCGCCGGCGACACCCTGGTCCTCGCCCAGGTCGGCGATTCCCGCTGCTACCTGCTGCGCGCCGGTGCGCTCACCCAGCTCACCCGGGACGACACCTTCGTCCAGGCGCTGGTCGACCAGGGCGCGCTCTCCCCCGATCAGGCCCGGCACCACCCGCAGCGCTCGCTGGTCACCCGCGCCGTGCAGGGCTCGGACACGCCACCGGTCATCGGGATGCTCACCGTCTTCCCCGGCGACCGGCTGCTGCTGTGCAGTGACGGCCTCTCCGACTACGTGACGGACGCGGCCATCGCCTCGGTGCTCGGCACGTACGCCGATCGGCAGCTCTGCGGCGAGCAGCTGGTCAAGCTCGCCCACCAGGCCGGCGCGCCGGACAATGTCACCGTCGTGGTCTCCGACGTCACCGCGGCCTGAACCGGCGAACCGGTTGCGGCGGTCACCGAATGCGGTTGAAATGGTCGGATGATCATTCGTCGGTTGGCCGCCGAGGAACGGCTGACCCACAGCTTCCCGATCCAGGCCTACGCGTTCGAGGCCTCGCCGATGACTGCCTCCCGGGTCGACGAGTTCCGCGCGTACCTGCCGTACAACGCGGGCAACCGGACGCTGGTCGTCGAGGAGGACGACGTCACCGCAGCCGCCGTCACGGCGATTCCAATGCGGCAGAACCTGCGCGGCAGCGTCCTGCCGATGGCCGGCGTGGCCGGGGTGGCGACCCACCCGCTGGCCCGCCGGCGCGGGCACGTCCGGGCCCTGCTGCACCAGCTCCTCGACGAGATGCGGGAGGAGGGGCACCCACTGACCGCGTTGTATCCGTTCCGCGCCTCGTTCTACGAGCGCTTCGGTTACGTCGGGCTGCCCGCCCGGCGTACCGCCGTCTTCTCCCCGGCCGACCTGGCCTCGCTGCTCCGCGCCGAACTGCCCGGTGAGGTGGTCTGGGAGCGGGTCGGCGCCGGCTACCAGACGTGGCGCACGTACACCGAGCACTGCCTGTACGAGCGGCACGGGTTCGCGATCTTCCCCGACTTCCGGGCGGTCAGCCTGCGCGACCGGGACGACCGCTGGCTGCTGACCGCCGTACGCGACGACCGGACCGTCGGCGCGGTCACCTACCGGATCGACGACCACGGCGGCGAGCTGATCGCCGACGACCTGCTCGCCGACGACCCGTACGCCCGGGCGTCGCTGCTCCAGTTCTTCGCCCGCCACGTCGACCAGGTGGAGCGGATCCGCGTGCACCTGCCCGCCGACGAGCTGCCCGAGCTGTGGCTCACCGACCTCGCGGTGCAGGTCGAGGCGCGGGTGTCCCGACCCGGGTCGGCCGCCCCGATGGCCCGGCTGCTCAGCCTCGACGCGCTCGCCGGTCTGCCGGTCGGGGCCGGCCGGGTCAACGTCGAGCTGGTCGGTGACCGGTGGCTGGCCGGCACCCACCTGCTCGACGGGGCCGCCGGGCGGCTGGAGGTCCTTTCCGGCGGCTCCGCTGCCGCGACCACCGTCCCGACCGCCACGCTCACCGCCGCCGGCCTCTCCGCCCTCGCGTACGGGGTGCTGGACCCGGTCGAGGTCGCCATCCGAGGCCTCGGGGACGTGCCGGTGGACGCCGCCACCGAGCTGCGCCGCCTCTTCCCCCGCGCCCTCCCCTACCTCTTCGCCGACTTCTGACCCGCCCACCCCCACCCGGTCAAGATCCGCGCACTTTCCGGGAAGTTGCTGTCTCCACGCGCTCGGATGCAGCAACTTCCTGGAAGTTGCGCAGATCTTGGCCGGGACGGTTTGGGCTAGCCTCGGGCGGTGCGGAGGAAATCGCTCGTCGCCCTTTTCGTTCTCGGCCTGGCGGCCGCCGCGTTGCCCGCGTGCGGCGCGGCCGGCCCGGCCGACTCGCCCGCCGCGCCGGTGGCCGCGAGCGGAACCGCCGCCGGCCCGACGGACAGCCCGACGGCCGGCCCGGCGGTCACCCCGACCGCGCGGACCGGTCTCGGCGCGGCGAAACCGAGCGCCTCGCCGTCGACGCCGTCGTTCCGCGCCGGCAACCCGGGTGGGGGTGCCGTCGTGCCGGCCGAGGCGCGGGCGGTGGACACCTCGCACCCCACCCGTACGGTCGGCACCGGCACTGCGGCGAGCTGCACCTCCGACGCGGTGGTCAAGGCCGTTGCGGCGGGCGGGATCATCACCTTCGACTGCGGCCCGACACCGGTGACCATCCAGATGAAGGCCACCGCGAAGGTGGTCAACTCGCACGGGCCGCGGATCGTGCTGGACGGCGGCGGCAAGGTCACCCTGAGCGGCGGCGGCAAGCGCCGGATCCTTTACCTGAACACCTGCGACCAGGCCCAGGGCTGGACCACCTCGCACTGCCAGAACCAGGACCATCCGCAGCTCACCGTGCAGAACCTGACCTTCGCCAACGGCGATTCGACCGGAGACCGGACCGAGGGCGGCGGAGGCGGCGCGATCTTCGTACGGGGCGGGCGGTTCAAGGTGGTCAACTCCCGCTTCGTCGACAACCGGTGCGATCGAACCGGGCCGGACCTGGGCGGCGCGGCCCTGCGGGTGCTCAGCCAGTACGAGAACAAGCCGGTGTACGTGGTGAACAGCACCTTCACCGGTGGGGTGTGCGCCAACGGCGCGGCGATGAGCAGCATCGGCGTTTCCTGGACCGTGCTGAACAGCGTCTTCCGTGACAACCGGGCGGTCGGCACGGGGGCCAACCCGGCTCGGGCCGGCACCTCCGGCGGAGGCAGCGGCGGCGCGATCTACTGCGACGGCAACGAGTTCACGGTACGAATCGCCGGCACGATCATCGAGGGCAACCGCGCCAACGAGGGCGGCGGCGCGATCTTCTTCGTCAGCAACGACCGCACCGGCACCTTGCGGATCGAGCATTCGACCCTGCGCCGCAACCCCAGCCAGGGTTTCGAGACCAGAGGGTTTCCCGGCATCTTCTTTCTCGGCGCCCGCCCACCCACGGTGATCGCCTCCACTCTGGCCTGATCGAGGGTCAGTAGGGGTTGAGGTGGCCGGGGAGGCGGGATCGGAGGAGTGCGGCGGGGCGGCCGGGCAGGGTGGGGTCGGGAGACAGCGGCGGGGAGGCGGTGCCGGTGCGGGCGGCCATGCCGGCGAAGAGGTCCCGGAGCGCGGTGACCGAGTCGAACCGTGGGGTCCAGCCCAGCTCGGCCTCGGCGCGCTCGCTGGACATCAATGGCGCGTTCAAGGCCAGGTCGACCCAGCCGGCGTCGACCGGTTGCAGCCGCGCTGCCCAGGTCAGCGCCGCCGCCGCGCGCAGCACCGGGGCGGCCACCGGCACCGTCCAGCCGTGGAAGTGCCGGGCCAGCAGCTCCGGGGCCAGCACCGGGTCCGCGGCCACGTTGAAGGCACCGCGCGCCTCACCCAGGACCGCCCTCGCGTACGCGTCGGCGACGTCATCGGCGTGCACCGCCTGCAGCCGGAGGCGACGGTTCGCGGGTACGAGCGGGATGCGGCCGTACCGGAGCAGCCGCACCGGGACCAGTGGGCCGAGGAAATAGCGGCTGATCTCGGTGCCGGCGTCGCGCTGGAAGATCAGCCCCGGCCGCAGCCGGACCACCCGCAGCTCCGGGTGCCGCCGCTCGACCGCGTCGAGCAACGCCTCCACCTCCGCCTTGTCCCGGCTGTACGACGACCCGGCCACCCCGGTCGCCGGCCAGCGCTCGCTGACCGGGTGGTCCTTCGGCCCGGGCGCGTACGTGCCGACCGACGAGGCGTACACCAGTGCGGGCACGCCGGCCCGGACGGCCGCGTCAACCACCGACCGGCTGCCGCCGACGTTGGTTCGGTACAGCGTCCGCCGGTCGTGGCTGGGCTGAATCTGCCAGGCCAGGTGGACCACCGCCCGCGCCCCAGCGAAGATCGCCGCCAGCCGATCGGGTGCGCTCGGTGCCCCAATGTCACAGGAGTGCCACTCCGTCCGGTCGTACGGCTCGCCCGGCTCCGGCTCGGGCAGCCGGCGGGCCACCCCGACCAGTTCCAGTCCGGTCTCCCGGTGTAGCCGTCGCAGCAGGGCGGTCCCGACGTTGCCGGTGGCGCCCACGATGACGATCCGCATGTGCGCTGCCCTACCCGTTGAGTCGGGTGCCAACCACCAGACGGCCATGTACGGCGACCGACTGTTGGTGTCCATCGGGCAACGGCTGCGTGCCCGGAGCATGAACACTGGTAGAATGATCCATGACTGACGCCGTTGCGACCGATGTTCCGGATATCAGCGCCGACTGGTATCACGATGTAGTCGAGTTCGCCGACAGCACGCCCCAACCGGTGCACTGGTTTGCCACGTACTTCACCGAGGGAGCGCTGCTGCTCCTCGGCGTGCTGCTGGTGTTGGCGGCGCTGACCCGTCTGTCCGGGCGTGACGTCCGGGGCCACGCGCTCGTCCTGGCCGCGCCGGTCACGGTGCTGCTCGCGTACGCCGCCAGCCTGGGGCTCAAGAACCTGATCGCCGAGGACCGGCCCTGCCGCAGCCTTGCCGATCTGGCGATCGTTGCCGCGCACTGCCCACCCGTCGGCGACTGGTCGTTCCCCAGCAACCACTCCACCATCGCTGGGGCGCTCGCCGCCACCACCCTGCTGCTGCACCGCCGGATCGGCCTGGTGGCCGTCCCGTTGGCTCTGCTCGCCGGCGTGTCCCGCACCTTCGTCGGGGTGCACTACCCGCACGACGTGGCCGCCGGCCTGCTACTCGGCGCCCTCGTCGGCGCGCTGCTCACCCCGCTCGCCGCCCGCCCGATCGCCGAAGTGCTGCACCGGCGCACCCGTCCGCTCGTCCACGTCGGTCGTCACCGCTGACCCGCACGCGCACCCGCGTGAGATCGCATTGACCATGGCCGGGCCAGTCGTCGCCGGGAGACAGGGATGTCGAGAACGCGTGGTCGGCTCCGTCCCTGCGGTGAACGTGACCAGAATGGGTCACACCAGCACCGAGGAGAAACCGATGGCCAAGTACTTGCTGCTCAAGCATTACCGAGGCGCTCCGGCTCCGGTCAACGACGTGCCCATGGACCAGTGGACGCCGGAGGAGATCTCGGCGCACATGCGGTACATGCACGACTTCGCGGCCCGACTCGAGGAGACCGGCGAGTTCGTCGACGCTCAGGCGCTCGCCCCCGAGGGGACATTCGTCCGGTACGACGGTGAGGGGCGCCCGCCGGTCACCGACGGCCCGTTCGCCGAGACGAAGGACCTCATCGCCGGTTGGATGGTGATCGACGTCGACAGCTACGAACGGGCCGTCGAGCTGGCCGGGGAGCTGTCGGCCGCCCCTGGGGCAGGCGGGAAGCCGATCCACGAGTGGCTCGAGGTACGCCCGTTCCTGACCGCGCCGCCCACCATCACCGATTGACCGCTCAGCTGGGCGAGGCCCTGCTCCGGAGCCTCACGCCGAGCGTGCTCGGTATCCTCGTCCGCCGCGGAGCCGACTTCGCGGCGGCCGAGGACGCCGTGCAGGACGCGCTGGTCGAGGCGATCCGCAGCTGGCCGATCAACCCGCCGCAGGATCCGAAGGGCTGGCTGGTCGCCGTGGCCTGGCGCAAGTTCATCGACGCGACCCGGGCAGACGTCGCGCGCCGCCGGCGTGAGGACCGCGTCGACGACGAGCCGGCACCAGGGCCCGCCCCCTCGGTGGACGACACGCTCCAGCTCTACTTCCTGTGCGCCCACCCGTCGCTGACGCCGTCGTCCGCGGTCGCGCTCACGCTGCGCGCTGTCGGTGGGCTGACCACCCGCCAGATCGCCCAGGCCTACCTGGTGCCCGAGGCGACCATGGCGCAGCGCATCAGCCGGGCCAAGCGCACCATCGTCGGCGTGCGGTTCGACCAGCCCGGCGACGTCGCCACCGTGCTGCGCGTCCTCTACCTGGTCTTCAACGAGGGCTACTCCGGCGACGTCGACCTCGCCGCCGAGGCCATCCGGCTCACCCGGCAGCTCGCGGCCGCGATCGACCACCCCGAGGTGGCCGGGCTGCTCGCCCTCATGCTGCTGCACCACGCCCGGCGGGCCAGCCGGACCGCGCCCGACGGCAGTCTCGTGCCGCTCGCCGAGCAGGACCGCGGCCGGTGGGACACCACGTCGATCGCCGCGGGCGTCGAGATCCTGCAGGCGGCCCTCGCCCGCGACCGGCTGGGCGAGTTCCAGGCCCAGGCCGCCATCGCGGCACTCCACGCTGACGCGCCCACCGCTGAAGAGACTGACTGGGTGCAGATCGTTGAGTGGTACGACGAGCTCGCGCGCCTGACCGACAGCCCTGTCGTCCGACTCAACCGCGCGGTGGCCGTCGGCGAGGCCGACGGGCCGCGCTCCGGGCTGACGGCACTCGCGGCGCTGGACGACTCACTGCCCCGCCACACGGCGGTGGCGGCGTATCTTCACGAGCGCGACGGCGACCTGGCCACCGCGGCACGGCTGTACGCCGAGGCGGCCCACAGGGCCCCCAACCTCGCCGAGCGCGACCACCTGACGCGGCAGGCCGCCCGGCTCAACGCCCGCCCCCGTCGCTAACCGGTCCTGACCGGCGAGGTGGCCTACAGACGGCGACCGACCAGTGCCTGGGTCGGGTACGAATCCGCTCACGTCCTCAGGGGACAGCGAGCAGTCGGATCTCGCAGCGGATGCCGCTGGCCTTGGCGAGCCGACCATCACCGGTCACCAGCGGGCAGGCCATCAACTCCGCCGCCGCGACATACGCCGCGTCGTAGGCCGTGACATTGCCATGCAACTGCCACATTCGGTCGAGCAGCAACGGGACGCCAACCTCGTCGATGACCAACGAAGGCAGGGCGTCGATCGCCTCCTGGGCTCGAGCAAGGCCGAGCTTCCTACCGAGGACCTTGCCCCTGATCACCGACATGACCTCGACCAGAAGATTGCCTGGCGCGGCCCAGTGCGGATCTCCGGTCAGCTCTGCCCGCGCCGCGTCGCCTACCGGCCCATCGTCGACCAGGGCATCCGCCAAGGCCGATGCGTCCACGACTATCACGCGGCGCTTCCCCATGGTCCGCGCTGCTCTCGTTGGTCGGTCAACTCGGCAGCACTCTCCCCCGGCAGAGAGCGAGCACCGTCCGATCGGCCGGCGAAGCGATCAAGAGCTGCGGTGTTGCGCAGACGTCGAGCCTGCGTTTCCACCAACTCCAGCAGGTACGCCTGGAGTGACTGCCCGCGCGCCTTGGCCTGTGCGGCCAACGCGTCTCGCACTTCTTCCGGCACGTCCCGAATCTGAAGAGCAACCATGCATTCATTATGCATGCAGCTTCGCTCGGGGCCTGGGAAAGGCTCGATTGCTCGATCAGCGGGTCCGCACAGCGACCGTCGCACAGCGAGAAGTCACAGGTCAGAGAAGTGAGTGGGCCGCCTGGGACTCGAACCCAGAACCTAAGGATTAAAAGTCCTCAGCTCTGCCATTGAGCTAACGGCCCGTCGACCGAACAGATTACCTGAACCCTTCCGGCCCGCTCGATGTGCGCTGGAAGGCAGCGTCGCCCGTTCAGGCCGGGGGCACCGACCGTCCAAGGCCGACGCCCCGACAACCTACTGCACCCGAACCCGAGCAGGGTCAGCTGGTGAGGAGGAGAGTCAGGGCGGTGGCGGTGACGAGGAACGGGCCGAAGGGCAGGTGACTGGACCAGCGGGCCCGGCCGGCCGCCAACAGCGCCAGGGCGACCAGCGCGGAGAGGCTGACGGCCAGCATCAGCCCGACCACCAGCACCGGCCAGCCGTACCAGCCGAGCAGCGCGCCGACGCTCAGCGCCAGCTTGGCGTCACCGAGCCCGAACCCGCGCCGGCCGAGCAGCAGGGTGGTCCCCGCGAAGCCCGCGCCGAGGATGAGCCCGGCTGCGGTGGCGCGCAGCCAGGGCATCGGCCCGGCGCCGGCCAGCGCCACCGCCCCGAGCAGCGCCCACACGCCGGCCGCCGCCGGATAGGTGAGCCGGTCCGGGAGCCGGTGCACGGCGGCGTCGACCAGCGCCAGCGGCACCGCGAAGGCGAGCCACCAGGCCACCGCCAATCGTTCGCCGAACGGGCCGCCGGTCAGCGCGAGCACCGCCACCGCCGCCACCAGCGTCAACTCGACCACGCCGGGCGCCGCGCCGACCCGGGCCCGGCACGCCGGGCATCGCGCCGCCGGCCCGAGCGCCGGCAGCGGCCGGTCCAGGCCGATCGGAGCGCCGCAGCCGTCGCACCCGGCCCGGTCCGCCGCCCCCGGGGGTACGGCGTACCGGGCGACGGCCAGCCGTAGCGGCGGTACGACCGCCAGGGCGGCCAGCAGGCGCACCACCGGACGCCGGTCGGCGGCGTCCTTCGGTGCGGCCCGGAGCCGTTCGGCGGTCACGCCGGCGCCCCGGCAGGGTGGCGGATAGCGTCAACATAGAACACGGAGAGTGAGACTGGTTGCGCCAGCGGGTGACGGATGGCGCGGAAAACGGCGTTCCGGTCGGTCCGGCCAGCGGGTTGACGTACGCCGGGCGACCAGCCTCGACCGGTGCCGACGCCGACGGAACAGATCGGACCAGAAGCCTCGATGCCGCCAATTCCCCCGCCGTGCGGATGCCGAGCAGCCCCCCGAACCCCTTGACCGGGCGAGGGCACTCCCGCCATCGGCCCGGCCAACCATCGGCCGTACGTCACCGTTCGGACACCCACCGGCCACCACCACCCGCAATCACTCAACGTAATCAATTGAATTGCCTCTGTTGCATCGGCGCACGTCAGCCTATGCTCGCCCCTTGGGTGGCACGCAACCCCCGATCCATTGGCGTCGGAGGTCAACCGGAGACATCACATTCCCAATTAGTTGAAGATCCGCAGAGGTAAATGCGGCGGTGGCCACTGGGGGCCCGGGCGGAGACATCCGGGAGCGCTGCCGCATGCCCGGAGCACGCGCGGCGCAGCCGCTCCGGGTCGCCACCGAGGAGGGCGCGGTGTTGCGAACACGGCATTCCCGCCGACTGGTCTGCTTGCTCAGCCTGGCCCTGCTGGCAGCCAACACCGGCTGCGGCGCCGAGCCGGAGGCCGACGCCCGCCCACTGATCAAGGCGGGTGGCACACCGGTCGCGCATTTCACCGCCGGCGAACAGTCGGCCGGGAAAGCGGCCCTCGACGCCTATTCCGGATATCTGGCGGCGTCCCGGCAGGCGAGCGCACGAAGCGACCCCGGCCATCCCGAGCTGGCCCGATTCCTGGCCGATCCGCTGCTGACCCGGGTGCGGGTGGCAATTCGTACCGCGAAGGAGCACGGCGCGATGCGTACCGGACGACTCGTTTCCGATCCCACCGTCGTGTCGGTCGACCTGGCCGCCGACCCGCCGACCGTGGAGATCCAGGACTGCCTGGATGCCACCGACTATCGCCTCGTCTACGCCAAGGACCACCGGGTGGTGCCCGGCACGCGCGGCGGACGATACGTGGCCACGGCCACCGCCGCCCGCTACCCGGACGGCCGGTGGCTGATCAACGCCGGCACGGCGCACCAGGACCAACCGTGCTGACCCGGGCCGGGATAGCCCGCCGGCTGCTGCTCGTCGCCGGCCTGGCGCTGCTGCTCACGCTGACCGGCGTACCCGCCCAGGCCGGTCCGGGCGGCGGAAACTGCCCACCCGGGCAGAACGACTGCCACGTCTGGGACGACGACCCGGGCGTACCCGGTGGGCCGGGCGGGCCGGGCGGGCCGGGCGGCGGCAATCCCGGCGGGGGCGGCCCCGGCACCGCCCCGAAGTGCCAGTGGGAGGGCCGGGCGATCCCCTGCTACAGCGAAGACCTGGGCTGGTTCAACAACGGCGACGGCTGCTACTACAAGCTGACCGAGGGGCCCACCACTCCACCGGAGGGCCAGCAGTGGTACCTGCGGACCTGCAACGGCGGTGACATTGGCAACGCGACAGTCGTCCTGCTGGACGGTCCGCCGCCCGGCTTCGGCGCGCCGCCCGACCCGGAGGAGCTCGCCCGCCGGGCCCTCGCCTCGATCTCGCTGCTGCCGCCCCGGATCGCGGTCACGCCCCGGCGGGACACGGGGCCGGGCCTGGTCGGCCTGCCGGTCTGGATGTGGGCCAGCCGCGGAAACTCCTACTTCGGCCCGCTGCAGGCCTCCGCCTCGGACCGGGGGCTGACGGTCCAGATCGAGGCCAAGGTCACCCGGATCGTGTGGACCATGGGCGACGGCACCAAGATCACCTGCACCGGGCCCGGCACCGCGTACGACGCGAAGGGTCCGCGGGCCGGGAAGACCTCCCCCGACTGCGGCTACGACCGCGGCTACGCCAAGGCCGGCACCTACCAGGTCAGCCTCACCACAACCTGGACCGTGCAGTGGTGGACCGGCGGTGGTACGAGGCACTCACTGGCCCCGCAGACCCGGGTCAGCGGCCCGGTTCCGGTGCGGATCAACGAACTTCAGGTGGTGACCCGATGAGCGTGGCGACCCGGAACGGGATCTCGGCGGACGCCCCGATAGCGCCGCCCCGGGTGGTCCGGCAGCGGCGGATCCGCCCCGGCCTGCTCGGTCTGGCGGTGCTGCTGATCGCCCTCGGCGGGCTGGGCTCGGCCTTCGCGGTCGCCTCGGTCCGGTCGACCGGCAGCTACCTGGCGGTGGCCCGGCCGGTCGAGGTGGGCCAGCAGCTCACCGCCGACGACCTGATCACGGTACGGGTCTCCGGCGGGCAGGAGCTGCGGCCGATACCGACCCGGCGGCTGGAGGAGGTGCTGGAACTGCGGGCGGCGGTCCGGCTGGCCCCGGGCACCCTGCTGACCGACGCCCAGCTCACCGACGCCCCGCTGCTCGGGCCCGGGCAGCAGCAGCTCGCGCTCGGCCTCAAGCCGAGCCGGGTGCCGGCCCCTACGCTCCACCCCGGCGACAAGGTCCTGCTGTTCAGCACCCCGGACCGCAGCGCGAACGCCGACGACGGGGCACGCGGCGGCGCCACCCGGTTCGAGGCCACGGTGATCGACACCACCCCGGACAACAACGACGTGGTGGTCTACCTGGCCCTGGCCGTACGCGACGTGCCGGCGGTGGTGGTGCTGGCCGCGGATGACCGGATCGCGCTCGTGCTCACCGAGGCGGCCTGATGGCCATCATCGCGCTGCTCTCGGCGAAGGGCTCGCCCGGCGTCACCACGTCCGCGCTGGCCGCCGCGCTGACCTGGCACCGACGGCTGGTACTGGCCGAGTGTGACCCGGCGGGTGGCTCGATCCTCGCCGGCTATCTGGGTGGCGCGCTCGACGGTCCCCGGGGCATCGGCGAGTTGGCCGTCGGGGAACTGCGCGACGGCAACCTGGACACCGCCTTCTGGTCGCAACTGGTCGACCTGGACGCGCCGAAGCGGGAGCGGCTGCTGCTGCCCGGCGTGGTCGACCCGGCCCAGGCCGGCAGCGTGACCCCGCTCTGGCAACGGTTCGCCGACTTCTTCACCGGCCTGGAGAAGGGCGTCCCCCCGTACGACGTGCTGGTCGACTGCGGTCGGCTCCAGGTGGCCGGTCCACCGTGGCCGGTGCTGCGCGCCGCCGCGGTGCTGCTGCTGGTCACCCATGCGCACCTGCCCGACCTGTCGGCCACCCGGGCCACCATCCGGGCCGTCGAGCGGGACCTCACCGAGCATCGGGTGCCCCCGGGCACGCTGCGACTGCTGGTGGTCGGCGACGGGCACTCCAGCAGCGAGATCAGCAAGGCGCTGCGGCTGCCGGTGATCGCCCGGTTGCCGCACGACCCGCGTACCGCGGCGGTGCTCAGCCTCGGCGGCACCGTACGCGCCGGGCGGCCGCTGATGCGCGCGGCCAGCGCCCTGGAGGTGCCGGTCGCGGCGCTGCTGGACCGGCGGCGGGCCCGGCTGGCCTGGCCGGGTGCGCCGCAGCCGCAGGCGGTGGCCGCGGCTGCCGCGCCGGGGGTGTCCGGTGCGGTTTGAGCCGGTCTCCCACGACCCGCGCGGGCAGCAGCCCGGCGCCACCTCCACCGTGCCGCCGCTGGCCCCGCCGAACGGACGGCACCACCCGCCGGATGCGACCCTGGCGCCGGTCGCGCCACCGGCGCCCCCACCGCCGCCGCGCCCCCGGGTGGACTTCGCCGTGGTCCGCGAGCTGCGCCGGGAGTTGAGCGAACGGCTCACCCTCTGGCAGCGGGGCCGGGAGTTCGACGCGGACGCCGAGGAGGTGGAGCGGGCGCGGCTGGCCGTCGCGGTGGTTTCCGCGTACGCGGACGCGGTGCGCCGGGCCGGCACGCCGATGGCCGCCGACGAGGAACGGCTGCTGCTCGACCAGGTGACCGCCGAGCTGGTGGGGTTGGGCCGACTGCAGACGCTGCTGGTCGACGACACCATCGAGGAGGTGCACATACTCGGCTGCGACCAGGTACGCATCACCCGGCACGGCGGCGGCGTCGACTGGGCCGAGCCGATCGCCGACAGCGACGACGAGCTGGTGGAGATCCTCCAGGCGGCGGCCCGCCGCGCGGGAGCCACCGAACGATCCCTCTCCACCTCGAAGCCCACGCTCGACCTGCAACTACCCGACGGCAGCCGACTGGCCGCGGTGTTCCTGGTCAGCCACCGCCCGTACGCGGTGATCCGCAAGCACAACACCCTGGCGGTGAGCCTGGAGGACATCGCCGGTGGCCGCCCCGACCTGGACGAGATGATCGACCCGCTGCTGCGCGACTTCCTGCGCGCGTCCATGCGGGCCGGGCTGAACATCATGGTCGCCGGGCTGGCCGGGGCGGGCAAGACCACGGTCATCCGGGCGCTGATGGACGAGATCCCGGCGGACGAGCCGTACGTGCTGCTGGAGGAGAGCCGCGAGCTGCTGCCGGCCCGCCGGGGGCACCGGCACCGGGCGGTGATGAGCTTTGAGGCCCGGGAGGGGCACGGCGAGCGCGGGCTGGACGGCCGCCCGGCCGGCGAGGTGAACATCTCCGACCTGATTCCGGTCTCGCTGCGGATGGGCGTGCTGCGGATCATCGTCGGCGAGGTCCGGTCCCGGGAGATCGTGCCGATGCTCCAGGCGATGACCACCAGCCGTGGGTCGATGTGCACCATCCACGCGCGTACGCCGGCGGGGGTGAGCGAACGGATCATCGAGCTGGCGCTCGCGCACGGCCGGGAGATGACGGTCGACCAGGCCCGCCGGATGGCCGGCAACGCGCTCGACCTGATCGTCTACGTCAACGTCGAGGACGAGACCGCGATCGGCGGCCGCAAGCACCGCTTCGTCTCCCACGTCGAGGAGGTGATCGGGGTGGGTGAGGGCAACCGGATCACCACCACCACGGTCTTCGGGCCGGGGCCGGACGGCCGGGCCGTTCCCCGACACCTGCCCGAGCGGATCCGCGCCCAGCTGCTGCGGGTCGGCTACGACGCCCGGCTGCTGACCCGGTTCATCGAGGCCGGCACCGGCGCCTGGCGTCGGCCCCGGCACACCCGGCTCGGACGGCGGTAACCACCATGCCGATGATCGAGTTGGTCGCGCTCTTCTCCGGCGCGGCGTTCGTGGCCGGGCTGCTGCTGACCGTGGTCGCGCTGGTCGGCACCCGCCGGCCCGCCGGGCCAGCACCGGGCGCGCGGCCCGGTCCGGGTCGACTTTTGACCGGATCCGGGACCAGCCAGCACGAAAAGCGCAATCGCCGGGCGCTGCTCGTCGCGGCGGTGGTGGCCGGGGCCCTGGCCTTCCTGCTGACCGGGCTGCCGGTGGTCGGGCTGCTGGTGGGGCTGGCCGTGCCCGGGGTGCCGTGGCTGTTCGCGGTCGGCCGGGCCGAGCAGCGGGCCATCGCCCGAATCGAGGCGGTCGGCGAGTGGACCCGCCGGTTGAAGGACATCTGCGGCACCGGGCAGGGCCTCCAGCAGGCGATCATCGGCACCATCGCCACCGCTCCCGAGGAGATCCAGGAGGAGGTACGCACCCTGGCCGCCCGGCTCCAGGCCGGCTGGCTGGCGAGGTCCGCCCTGCTCGCCTTCGCCGACGAGATCGGCGACCCGGTTTGCGACCAGGTGGTGGCCGCGCTGATCCTGCACCTGACCGACCGGGGCGAGCGGCTCGGCGACGTGCTCGGCTCGATCGCCTCGGCCGCGTCCGCCGAGGTGGCCACCCGGCGGGAGATCGAGGCGAAGCGTACGCAGCCCCGGTTCGCGGTTCGCTTCCTCACCGGGATGACCCTGGCCACCCTCGCGTACGGGCTGATCAACGCCGAGTACGTCCGGCCGTACCGGACGCCGTTCGGGCAGTTGGTGATGGCGGTGCTCGGTGCCGCGTTCGTCGGGCTGCTGATCTGGGTGCGCTCGATGAGCCAGCCGCCCCGGCCGGCGCGCTTCCTGCCCGCCCCCGACCCGGAGGAGGTGATCGCGTGAGCGTGATCCTCAACTGGGAGCTTGTCATAGCCGTGCTGGGCGGGGCCTTCGTCGGCCTCAGCCTCTTCCTGGTCGTACGCGAGGCGCTGCCGGCCACCCCGGCGCTCGGCCCGGCGCTGCGTCGGCTGCACCAGCCGCCGGGCCAGGCGGTGGCCCGGGGCGGGCCGGACTGGCTGGCCGGCGTCTCCCGCTGGCTGCGCCCGCCGCACCGCCAGCTCGCCCTGCTCGACCGCACCCCCGAGCAGTACGCCATGTCGGTGCTGCTCTCCGCGCTGGTCGGGTTCGCCATGCCGGCCCTGGCGTCGGCCCTGCTCTTCCTGGCCGGGGTGCCGCTGCCGCTCGTCGTACCGGTGCTGGGGAGCCTGGGGTTGGCGCTGGTCGCCGGTCTGGTGGCGCACCGCGACGTGCTGGCGAAGGCGGCCGCCGCGCGGGAGGAGTTCCGGCAGGCGGTCTGCACCTACCTGGACCTGGTCGCGTTGCAGCTCTCCGCCGCGCACGGCCCGGTGCAGTCGCTGGAACGCGCGGCGGCGGTCTGCGACGGCTGGGTCTTCGACCGGATCCGGGAGGCGCTGCGGATCGCCCAGCTTCAGATGCACTCGCCCTGGGACGAGCTGCAGGAGTTGGCCGACCGGATCGGCATCCCGGAGCTGGGCGACGTGGGCGCGATCATGCGCACCTCCGGCAGCGAGGGCGCCCAGGTGCACGAGACGTTGCGCAGCCGCGCCGACTCGCTGCGCGACCAGATCCGTACCGACAACCTGGCTCGGGCTGAGGGGGTGACCAGCCGGTTGGACATCCCGGGCTCGCTGCTGGTCTTCGTCCTGCTCGGCTTCGCCGTCTACCCGTTCCTGGCCCGTCTGTGAACCCTACGCACGAGAAGGAGAACTCCGATGCGCCTCTCCACCTACCTGTACGCCGCGGTGAGAAGCCGCTTGGCCCAGCTGCGACGGGACCCCGAGCGGGGCGACAGCCCGGTGCCGACCGCCGTGATCATCTTCGGCCTGGTCTTCGTCGCCACGATTGTCACCGGGATCGTCTACGCCAAGGCGGACAACTGGATGAGTGCCATCCCAAACAGCAAGAACCCAACGAAGTGATGTCCCGCCCCGACCGTACGGACCGGAGTCGGCCGGCATCCGCCGACCGGTCCACCGGCCGGGGCGGCCCGGGGCGGATCACCGCAGTCGTTCGTGCCCGGCTCGCCGCCGACGGGGCGGAGCGGGGCGCCAACCCGGTCGAGCTGGCGGTGGTGATGCCGGCGATCCTGGTGCTGCTCTTCGGCTCGATCCAGCTCGGCGTCTGGTTCGTCGCCCGAGCCACCGCCCTCAACGCGGCGCAGTCCGGGGTCAACGCCCAACGCGTGTTCAAGGCCCCGTCCGGTGCGGGCCGCGATCGAGCCACCAGATTCCTGAGCGCCAGCGGTGACTGGTTGGTCGACTGGCGGAACCCCGGCCCCACCTGCACGAGGACCGCCACCGAGGTCACCTGCACGGTCAGCGGGCGCTCCCTGTCGGTGATCCCGGGGGTCGACTTCCGGGTCCGGCAGACCGCGCACGGGCCGGTCGAACGTTGGACGACGGGATGAGGCCGATGCGCGAACGCGGTTCCGTCTCGATCGAGGTGGCGGTGCTCGCCCCGGCCTTCATCCTGCTGATGGTGCTGGGCGGGGTGGCCGGGCGGACGGCCGTGGCCGCCGAGGCGGTGGAGTCGGCCGCGCACGACGCCGCCCGGGCCGCCTCGATCGCCCGGGACTCGCGCACCGGCCAGACCGCGGCCACCAACGCGGCCCGCCGGCAACTCGACTGGTCGGGGTTGAACTGCGCCGCCCAGCCGGCACTGACCTTCAGCGGCTCGGTCCAGGGCAGGGCGACGACCTTCGCCGCCGCGTACCGCAGCGCGCCCGGGGTGCCAGCGACCGTCACCGTCACGGTGACCTGCACGGTCTCCTTCGCCGACCTGCGGGCACCGGGGCTGCCCGGAGTGCCCGCCAGCAAGACCGTCTCGGCGAGCTTCACGTCCCCGCTGGACACCTACCGGAGTCGTGGATGACCGGGGGGCGCGCGTCGGAGAGCGGCCGGGTGAGTCTCTTCCTCGCCGTGGCGATGACCGGCGTACTCATGATCATCAGCCTGGCGTACGACGGCGCCGGGCAGATGCGGTCGTTGCAGCGCGCCGACAACCTCGCCGCCGAGGCGGCCCGCAGCGGCGGTCAGATGATCGACCGGGCCCAGGCCATCGAGGGCGGCCCGAAGAAGATCGACGAGGCGAGCGCCCGGAACGCCGTCGCGAGCTACCTGCGCGCCGCCGGCGGCGTCGCCAGCCACGAGGTCAGCTTCCCGGTCGTCAACGGCGAGAAGCAGATCCAGGTACACGTCCGCATCACCTACCGCCGGAACCTGCTCGGCCTCTTCGGCCTCAAGAACTCCGTCACCGTCACCGGTGAGGCCACCGCACGGGCGCTCACCGGGGCACCGTAGGAAGGGAAGGCAGCCATGGCCGCACCCCGACGTTCCACCGTACGGCGAACCGGCCAGGTCCTCACCGGGCTCGGTGCCCTCGTGGTGCTCTGCGCGGTGCTGGCCGGCGGGCCGATCGCGCTTCTCGCCTTCGCCGGCAACCCCTTCCCCGACCACCTACCCACCCTCACCGAGATGGGTACGGCGTTGACCAGCCGCGACGACGGGCAACTCTTCCTGCGGGTGCTGGCCGTGGTGGGCTGGTTCGGCTGGGCGACGTTCGCGTTTTCCGTACTGGTGGAGCTGCTGGCGGCGGCGCTGCGCCGGCCGGCTCCCCGGTTGCCGGGGATGCACCGGCAGCAGCGAGCCGCAGCCGCCCTGGTCGGCTCGGTGGCGCTGATCCTGGCGGCGAGCCCGGCCGCCGCGAGCGCCGCCACCCTGGCCGCCCCGCAGCCGGCCACCGCCCCACATTCGATCGCCGCCGCCCACTCGATCGCCACCGCTCCGGCGGCCCGGGTGACCACGCCGCCGCCAGCCCAGGCCGGGCCGATGGTGTACCGGGTCGCGAAGGGTGACTACCTCGGCGAGGTGGCCGAGCGCTACCTGGACGACTTCGAGCGCTACCGGGAGGTGGCCCGGCTGAACCGGCTCGCCGACCCGGACCGGATCCACCCCGGCCAGCTGCTCAAACTTCCCGGGGGAGCAGTGGACGACGGGGCCCGTCGGCACGCCACGGGACGGCTGGTCACCCCGGCGTCCCGTCCGGTGCCGGGCGCGACGGTGCCGGGCGGCGGCGGGGCGGGGGCGCTCGGGCCGGCACCCACGGCCAAGCCATCGCCGCACGCTGCCCCGGCGAAGCCGTCGCCACACCCTGCGGGTCAGACCGAAGCGCCGGGGTCCACGGTGGTGGAACCGGCTGGGCTACCGCCGGCGATGGCGGTCGGCGCGTCCCGGGCCACCACCGAGGACGGGATCAACCGGCCGCTGGCGATCTCGGCGGTGCTGGCGGTGGCCAGCATCGTCGGCGCGCAGATCGGCGCTGTCCTCGGCCTACGCCGCCGCTCAACCCCCCGCCCCGCCGGAGGGACCTTGACAGTCGGCCGGCACCGGCGGGGCTGACCGGCCAGTCGGCTACGGTCATCGGCATGCCGACGCACGTGGTTCGCGCCATCAGCCTGGACGTCTCGCACGAGCCGCTCCCGGCCGACCTGGTGCGGGAGGGCCATCCGACCACGGGCGCCGTTCCGGTGCCCACCGTGGCCGGGCTGGACGTCGGAGTGTGGGAGCACAGCCCAGGGGTGAGCACCGATGTGGAGGCCGACGAGGTCTTCGTGGTGCTCTCCGGTCGGGCGAGCGTCGCCGTCGAGGGCGGGCCGACGCTGGAGCTGGCCCCGGGCGACCTGTGCGTGCTGGAGGCCGGCACCCGGACCACCTGGACCGTGCACGAGACGCTGCGCAAGGTATACGTCACCCCGGCCAGCTGACCCACCGTTGCGCAACCACCTGCGGCGCGATCTTGGAAGATTTCGGCCCCTAGAGGGGCCACCTCCTTCCAAGATCGGCACGAGGCATGGTGAGTGGCCAGCGCCGGTCAGGGCAGGCGGGCCTCGAGGCGGCCGTTGACCACTCGGGTCGGCAGGAGCACCTGGTCGTTGGCGGCCGGGCCGTGCACCACCTCGCCGCCGTTGAGGCGGAACGTGCTGCCGTGCCACGGGCACACCACGCAGTCGTGCCCGTCGACCTCCTGCACCTGACCCTGCCCGAGCGGGCCGCTCTGGTGCGGGCAGCGCTCCAGCATCACGGTGACGTCGTCGCCATGCCGGTAGAGGATCACCGAGACCTCGTCGATCTCGCAGGTGATGAGCTGCCGCTGCGGCAGCGTGGCCATGTCACCGAGCGAGTGCCAGCCCTCGCTCATCCGGTGCAGCTCCGAGATGCTCTGACTGACCTGCGCCCCCTGGCTGTACGCGAGGTGCCCACCCAGGTACGCCCCGCCGCTCGCCGCCGACAGCCCCAGGTACGCCAGCGCCTTGCCCAGCCCGTGCCGGCCGTTGCGCCGGGCGACCAGCGAGCCCGCGTAACAGGCCAGGGCGACGCTGTTCGCGGCGGCGTGCACCAGGCCGACCCTGCGCTGGTCCCGGGAGAGGGCGGCCCAGTCGTTGAGCCCGGCCACGGCGGCCGGCAGGGCGCTCACCGTGCCGATCCCGATCAGCGTGGTCGCCGCCCGGCGCTGCCCGGGCATCAGGTCGAGCACCGCGGCACTCATCCAGGCACCGACCGGCACCTGCACCATCGCCGGGTGGAGCGGATGCCCCAGCCAGACACCGTGCAGCAGGTCCCGGACCCGCTGCGTACGCAGGGTGCCCTGGACGATCCGCTGAAGTCGGTCGCCGATCCGGTCGAGCCGGGAGGCCTGTTCGAGTTTGACCAGTGGTTCGCGCACCTGGTCCGACTTCCCGGCAGCCCCGCCCCCAAACCGGGCGGCCCCCACGAATCACCCCATCGGGTACCCAGGAGGTGTTGAGGCAACCAGCGGCCATTCTGGTTGCGGCAGCAACTGTGAGTCACTGCAACCATCGAGGCCATTCCCGTCACCCTGCGACATGTTGCTGGGGATGTCCACCAGCCGGCCTACCGCCGCCCCAGCCGCGCAACCAGCGGTAACCCGCGAATCAGGCGTAGGCGCGAAACTCCCTCCACCTGACTTTGCTCTGCAGCCAGATACGCAACCGAAGACTGTGCGTGTCTGTTGCGTGTATAGCTGCAGAGCAAAGTCACTCCGGACCCCCTATGGGTCGTAGAGAAATGTGACAGACAGTGGCGGCTCGTCGCATGCGAGTCGGCTGGCGCAACCGGGGCCGTCATCGGCCCGAGTCTAGGGAAGGCGCTCAGTTCGGCAGCACGCGCGACACGCTGCCGAGGCGTACGCCCGGGCGGTGCTGGCCGGCGGCGGCCTGATCCCCCCGGGGGACATCGACCGCCATCTGACCACCCGCCTCACCCGTCAGGGCGTGCTGCGTCGGGACGACCCGCCCCAGTTCACCGCAGTGATCGACGAAACGGTCTTGCGCCGGCCGGTCGGCGGCCGGGAGACCATGCGCGAACAGCTAAAAGCGCTTATCAATGCCTGCGCGGAGCCGCACATCCGGGTCCACGTCGTCCCGTCCACGGTCGGCGCCTACGCCGGGCTGAACGGCCCGTTCGTGATCGCCACCAGCCCGGACCACCGGATCGCCGGCTACCTCGACAACCAACTTGAGGGGCAAGTGGTTAGCGAGATCAATGAACTGACGGCGATAATGGCCGCGTGGGAAAACGTGCGCGGCGAGGCGCTCTCCCACTGGCAGTCGGTCGATCTCATCAGGGCGGTGGCGGAATCATGGAACTGACGGGCGCCCGGTGGCGCAAGAGCAGCCGCAGCAGCGGCAACGGCGGCAACTGTGTCGAGGTCGCCGACAATCTCCCCGGCCTGGTCGCCGTCCGCGACTCCAAGGACCCGACCGGCCCGGGCCTCACCTTCACCCCCACCGCCTGGCGCACCTTCCTCACCCGACCCCCCACCCGCGCCTGACCCATCCTTCCGGGCCGAACTCTTCAGATCTTGGAAAGTAACCGTTCGAGGCGGACGGAAACTCTCCAAGATCTGGAGGCGGGCCTTCCCCGCGCCGGAGCGATTCGTTCACGCCATCAGCTCGACAGCGCGCGCTGACCGGTAGCCGCGCCCGCCGTACCGCGACGGCCCGCACCGCACGGACCCCGCCACTCGCGACGGCGCCGGCACCCAAAGCCTGGTGCGCCGGCCGCCGTCGAGGGCATGCTGACCCAATGGGGGTACGCGTCGAGCACGCCGGGCCGGTGACCACGGTGATCCTGGACCGGCCGGAGGCGCGCAACGCCGTCGACGGCCCGACCGCCCGAGCCCTCGCGGACGCGTTCCGCGCCTTCGAGGCCGACCCGGACGCGGCGGTCGCCGTGCTCTGGGGAGCGGGCGGCACGTTCTGCTCGGGCGCCGACCTGAAGGCCATCGGTACGCCGCGCGGCAACCGGGTCGAACCGGAGGGCGACGGCCCGATGGGCCCCACCCGGATGCGCCTGTCCAAGCCGGTCATCGCCGCGATCTCCGGCTACGCGGTGGCCGGCGGCCTGGAGCTGGCGCTCTGGTGCGACCTGCGAATCGCCGAGTCGGACGCGACGCTCGGCGTGTTCTGCCGGCGCTGGGGCGTACCGCTGATCGACGGTGGCACGGTCCGGCTGCCCCGACTGATCGGCGAGAGCCGGGCCATGGACCTGATCCTCACCGGCCGCCCGGTCCCCGCCGACGAGGCGTACGCGATGGGCCTGGTCAACCGGCTGGTCGCGCCGGGTGAGGCCCGGGCGGAGGCCGAGCGGCTGGCCGCCGAGATCGCCCGCCACCCGCAGACCTGCCTGCGCAACGACCGGGCGGCGGTGCTCGCCAACTCCGGTCTGCCCGAGCCGGAGGCGATGGCCACCGAGCTGGCCTTCGGCATGGAGTCGCTGATCACCGACGCGATGAAGGGCGCGGCCCGCTTCACCGCCGGCGCCGGCCGCCACGGCGAGCCGGCACCGTAGACCTCAGTTCAACGCGCGCAGGGCGTCCTCGATGGCGCGGTGGAAGGTCGGGTACGCGTAGATCATGTGCCGGAGCTGGCTGACCGGGACCGCCGCGTGCACCGCCACGACCAGCGCGGACAGCACTTCGCCGCCGGCCGGGCCGACCGAGGTGGCGCCGATCAACACGCCCTGGTCGGCGTCGGCGACCAGCTTGATGAAGCCCGCGTTGCCGGCCTTGTGGATCCAACCCCGGGCGGAGGAGGTCAGGTCCGCGTACCCGACCTGGACGTTGACGCCGCGCTCGCGGGCCTGCTGCTCGGTGAGGCCGACCGCGCCCACCTCGGGATCGGTGAAGGTGACCCGGGGTAGCGCCCGATAGTCGGCGTACGGGACGCTGCCCGGCGCGGCGGTCGACCCGCCGGCGCTCATCGCCCCGCCGACCGCGCTGACCACCCCGGCCGCGCCGCCGACCACGCTGGCCGTGCCGCTGGCATCCGGGCCGCCCCTGGTCCGACGCATGTGGTCGAGCACGTCGGCGACGACGATCGCCGCCTGGTACATGGCGATGTGAGTGAACGCGCCCTCGCCGGTGAGGTCGCCGACCGCCCAGATCCCCTCGGTGGCGTGCATCCGCTCGTTCACCGGCAGGTAGCGCTGGGCGGCGTCCACGCCGACGGTGTCCAGGCCCAACTCCTCCAGGTGCGCCCTACGGCCGGTTACCACCAGCAGCTTCTCGCCGGTGAACTCGATGCCGTCGGCGTGCACGGTGAAGGTGACGCCGTCGTGGTCGACCCTCCCGGCCCGTACGCCGGTGTGGATCTCCACTCCGTCGGCCCGCAGCGCCGTCGCGGCCACCTCGGACGCCTCCGGCTCCTCGATGGCGAGCACCCGGTCGGCCGCCTCGATCACCGTCACCCGTACGCCGAACCGGGCGAAGACCTGGGCCAGCTCCAGCCCGATCGCGCCGCCGCCCAGCACCAGCAGCGACTCCGGCAGCTCCTCGACCTCGATCGCCTGATGGTTGGTCCAGTACGGGGTGTCGGCCAGTCCGTCGATCGGCGGGATCGAGGGGCGGGTGCCGGTGCCGAGCACGATCCCGTACCGGGCCTGGAAGACCTGGTCGCCGACGCGTACCCGGCCGGGGCCGTCGAGCCGGCCGCAGCCCCGGACGAACCGGCCGCCCTTGCCGGTGAACCGCTCGACCGCCGCCCGGTCGTCCCAGGTGTCGGTGGCCTCCTCGCGGATCCGCCGGGCCACCGGCGCCCAGTCAGGCTGGACCTGCGCGGAACCGGCCAGCTCGTTGACCCGGTGTGCCTCGGCCAACGCGTTCGCCGCCCGGATCATCATCTTGCTCGGCACGCAGCCCCAGTAGGGGCATTCGCCGCCGACCAGGTCCCGCTCGATCCCGACGACGGTGAGGCCGGCCTCGGCGAGTCGCCCGGCCACCTCCTCGCCGCCGACCCCGAGCCCGACCACGACCACGTCCACCAGCTCCGGCTCCGCCATCCCGTCAGCATTCCCCACCGCTGGGCCAGCAGCAGCATTCGCCACCAATGAAGTGTTAGTAGGGGGCCCCTATACAACGCCAGGCGTTAACAGGGGGCCCTTCCTTTCCGGCGGGCCGGGGACGGGGACCGGTGTGCCGGGCGGGGTGAGGAGGGCCCGCGCGAGCACCGACAACCGCCGCCCCCCGGGTACGCGGGCCCGCCGCGCGAAGACGTCGTAGTCCTGGGCGGCCACCTCGTCGAGGATCCCGCCGTAGAGCGCGTACGCGGTGCGCATGCAGGACTGTGAGGTGTCGGCCAGCAGGGGGATGCCCGGCGCGGCGGCCGCGTAGTGGGTCTGGGCGCGGGCCACCTCGTACCGGATCAGCTCGCGGATCGCGGGCGTGCTGTGCCCGGCCGCCCGGGCCACGAGCAGATCCTCCCGGGTGACGTCGAACCGGGCCAGGTCCTCGTCGGGCAGGTAGGTCCGCCCCCGGTCCAGGTCCTCGGCGACGTCGCGGATGAAGTTGGTGAGCTGGAACGCGAAGCCGAGCTGGCGGGCCGGCTCCCGGGCGGCGGCCTGGTCGGAGCTGCCCAGGATCGGCAGCATCATGGTGCCGATGACGGCGGCCGAACCCTCCATGTAGTCGAGCAGGTCGGCGTAGCTCGGGTAGGACGTGACTGTCAGGTCCATCGCCATGCTGTGCAGGAACGACGCGAAGTCGGCGCGGTCCAGGTCGAAGACGGCGATGGTGTGCAGCACCGCCGGGAGGAGCGGGTCGTCGACCGGGCCGCCGTGCAGCCCGGCCACGAAGCGTTCGGACCAGTCCGTCAGCCGGGCGGCGCGCTCGGCCGCCGGCATCTCCTCGGTCCGGTCGACGATCTCGTCGGCGTACCGGGTGAACCCGTATAAAGCGTGAACGTGCCGCCGTTTCCATGCGGGCAGCAGCCGGGTGGCGAGATAGTAGCTCCGACCGTGGCGTCTGTGCAGCTCGCGGCAGCGGTCATAGGCAGCGGTGAGATCGGCGTACGCCACCCGCACCTCCTCGAATTCGACGCAGCTATCGACGCAACTCGTAACCCTAGGGTACGCTCATCCCCATGGCCAACGACGCCGTTACCAGCGGATAGGGGGTGGCCACGTGCGGATCGTGACCGGACGCACCGACCGGGTGGTGGTCGTCGGCGCCGGCCTGGGCGGGCTGGCCTGCGCGCTGCACCTCGCCGGCAGCGGCCGGCAGGTGACCGTGCTGGAACGCGAGGCGGTGCCGGGCGGGCGGGCCGGCCGGCTCAGCGTCGACGGTTACGAGTTCGACACCGGCCCGACCGTGCTCACCATGCCCGACCTGATCGCCGAGGCGTTCGGCGCGGTCGGCGAGGAGCTGGCCGACTGGCTCGATCTCACCCCGCTGGACCCGGCTTACCGGGCTTACTACCCGGACGGCTCGACGCTGGACGTCATCACGGACACCACCCGGATGGCCGCCGAGATCGCCCGGGTCTGCGGTCCCCGCGAGGCCGACGGCTACCTGCGGTTCGTCGACTACGCCCGGGACCTGTGGCGGTGGGAGCGCGCCGACTTCATCGAACGGAACCTGGACGCCCCCACCGACCTGCTCACCGCCAACCTGCTGAGGTTGCTGGCCAACGGCGCGTTCCGGCGACTCCAGACCAAGATCAGCCAGTTCTTCCGCGACCCGCGTACCCAGCGGATCTTCTCCTTCCAGGCCATGTACGCCGGCCTCGCGCCGCACGACGCGCTGGCCATCTACGCGGTCATCGCGTACCTCGACTCGGTGGCCGGGGTCTGCTTCCCTCGCGGCGGCATCCACGCGGTCTCCCGCGGCTTGGCCGGCGCGGCCGAGAAGCACGGCGTGCAGATCCGGTACGGCACCACGGTGACCCGGGTGGAGACCGCCAACGGCCGGGCCTCCGGCGTGCTGACCGCCGACGGCGAGTTCGTTCCCGCGGACGTCGTGGTGCTCAACCCGGACCTGCCGGTGGCCTACCGGGACCTGCTGCCCGCCGGCCGACAGCGCCGGCTGCGCTACTCACCCTCCTGTGTGGTGCTGCACATCGGGTCGACGCAGGGCTATGCGAAGATCGCCCACCACAACATCCACTTCGGGCGGTCCTGGCGGGGCACGTTCGACGAGGTGATCCGGCGAGGCGAGCTGATGACCGACCCGTCGCTGCTGGTGACGAACCCGAGCCGCACCGACCCGTCGGCTGCCCCGGCCGGGCGGCACACCTACTACGTGCTCGCCCCGGTGCCGAACCTCGACCGGGCGCCGCTGCCCTGGCGGGGCGGCCTGGCCCGCCACTACACCGACCAGCTCATCGGGACCCTGGAGGAGCGGGGTTACGTCGGCTTCGGCGCCGGGGTCGAGGTGTTGCGCACGATCACCCCGGCCGATTGGGCGGAGCAGGGCATGGCCGCCGGCACCCCGTTCGCCGCCGCGCACAGCTTCCTCCAGACCGGGCCGTTCCGGCCGTCGAATCTGCACCGGACGCTCGGCAACGTGGTCTTCGTCGGTTCCGGCACCCAACCCGGGGTGGGCGTGCCGATGGTGCTGATCAGCGGCAAACTCGCCGCCTCGCGGATCACCGGAGCCACCCGGTGAACACCTGCAACAACACGATCCCGAAGAAAGGGCCGGTGCCGTGACTTCCCGCGAAGGACACCTGGTCGAACTGGTCGACAACGACGGACGCGCGCTCGGCGAGGACACCGTGGCCGCCGCCCACCAGCCGCCGGGGCGGCTGCACCGCGCGTTCTCGGTGCTACTGATTGACCCCGAGGGGCGGGTCTTGCTCCAGCAACGGGCCGCCGTCAAGACCCGCTTCCCGCTGCGCTGGGCCAACTCCTGCTGCGGGCACCCGCTGCCGGGCCAGCCGCCGGCCGAGGCCGCCAACCAGCGGCTCGCCGAGGAGCTCGGCGTCGGCCCGGTCGACCTCACCGAAGTCGGGGTGTACGCCTACCACGCCGACGATCCGGCCACCGGCCGCGTCGAGTTCGAGTACGACCATGTGCTGCGCGCCGACGTGCCGGCCGACCTGCCCACCCGGCCCGACCCGACCGAGGTGGCCACCCTGCGCTGGGTCGACCCGCACGAGCTGGTGGCGGACATTGCAGCCAACCCGAGCGCGTACGCGCCGTGGCTGGGCGGGGTGGTGGACCGGCTGCTGCGACCGACGGGTCCCGCCACCGACGGATCCGGCGCCGTCCCGGCCGGTGCGACTTTCACCGGAACGCCGGCCGTCAGCGCGACCCTGTCCGGGGTGCCGGCCGACCAGGCACCGGAGCGGTCGGGTGGCCGATGAGGGGCTGAGCGCGGGCGCCGTCGCGCGCCGGCTGGGTGTCGCGGTCACCACGCTGCGCACCTGGCACCAGCGCTACGGCCTCGGTCCCGGTGAGCACGTACCGGGGCACCATCGGCGCTACACCCCGGCCGACCTCGCGCGGCTGGAGATCATGCGGCGGCTCACCGCCGAGGGGGTGAACCCGGCCGAGGCGGCCCGCTGGGCCCGGCAGGCACCGGTCCTGGCCCCACCCGAACGTCTCGGGCGGCCGACCCGGCAGAGCGTCACCCGAGCCGGCGACGGTACGACCATCCCCGTCGGCCGAGCCGGCGGCGGCGCGACCATCCCGGTCGGCCGGGCCGGACCGGCCGCCCGCGGGCTGGCCCGCGCCGCGATGCGGCTGGACTCGACGGCCATCGGCGAGACGATCGCGCACGCCCTCGCCGCCGATGGTGTGGTGGCGACCTGGGACGGGCTGCTTCGGCCGGTGCTCGCCGGCATTGGTGAACGGCACGCCGCCACCGCCACGCTGATCGAGGTGGAACACCTGATGTCCCGGTGCGTGTCCGAGGCGTTCGCCGCGGCGACCCGGGCGCACCCGGCCGCCGGTCCGGCCCGGATCCTGCTCTCCTGCGCCGATGAGGAGCAGCACACGCTGCCGTTGGAGGCGTTGGCCGCCGCCCTCGCCGAGGCGGGGGTGAGCTATCGCATGCTGGGCGCCCGGGTGCCCGTGCCGGCTTTGATCGAGGCGGTCACCCGGACCGGGCCGGCGGCCGTCGTGCTCTGGTCGCACACTCCGGCAACGGCTGGTCCGCACCAGCTGTCCGCGCTGCTCGCCGCGCCCCGCCGGCCGCTGCTGGTGCTCGCCGCCGGGCCGGGCTGGCGGGCCGACACGCTGCCGGCCGGCGTGGTCCGGCCGGTGGACCTGGCCGGGGCGGTCTCGCTGGTGATGGCCGTACGCGACTCGCAGGACCGGTCGACGCCGGCCTGACCGCCTCTCCCGCTTCGGCATCGCGTCGGATACGGTCAAAGTCCGCATACCCCGACCCCTCTCGGGAGCGACGATGCGTTCACGCGCCGCGCTGGGGCTCGCCCTCGGCCTGGTGATATTCCTCACCGGCTGTGGCGAACCCGGCAAGACCCCACCTCGGGCGGGTGGCCCACCAGCCACCACCTCGCCCACCCCGACACCGAGCCCGGCGCCCACCCCGCAGCCGGTCCGCACCACCCCGCCGAAGCTGCGCCCGCTGCCGAAGGCCCTGCCCGCCGGGCTGCATCGCCGCAGTGGCGACCAGGGGGTGGCGTTGACCTTCGACGACGGGCCGGATCCGCGGTGGACGCCGCAAATTCTCGACCAGCTCCGGGCGGCCCACGTCACCGCGACGTTCTGCCTGATCGGCACGCAGGCCCGGCGCCACCCCGAGCTGGTGAAGCGGATCGTCCGAGAGGGCCACCAGCTCTGCAACCACAGCTGGCGACACGACCTGGACCTCGGCCGACGTTCGGACGCGGAGATCATGGCCGACCTGAAGCGAACGAACCGGGTCATTCGAGCCGCTGTGCCGGATGCCGAGATCACCTGGTTCCGCCAACCCGGTGGACGGTGGACGGCCGAGGAGGTGGCGGTGGCGCGCAAGCTCGGCATGCGCGCGCTGCACTGGAACGTCGACCCGCAGGACTGGAACCATCCCACCAGTAAGACGATCATCAAGCGGGTGAAAGCGGCGGCCCGTCCCGGCTCGATCGTGCTGATGCACGATGGTGGCGGCGACCGGAGCCAGACGATGGTCGCCTGCCGGAAGGTAATTCCCGACCTGAAGCGGCGGTACGGGATCATCGAGCTCCACTGACCTGCGGTTTCGTCCTTCGGTTCGGCCGGGGGGATACCGGTTTGGTCGACCGCCGGGGCATGGCATATGCTTCTCATGCCTCCGGCGGGGCCGGATGGGAGCAAGTCCGCCAGAACTTGCGATGTGCAATGATGGCGGGGCCGCCCTCATCGTCTAGCGGCCCAGGACGCCGCCCTTTCAAGGCGGTAGCACGGGTTCGAATCCCGTTGGGGGCACGGTCCGACCTCGGTCGGATGCAACACCAGCTAGGTCCTGTGGAGCAGTCGGAGTGCTCGCCGCCCTGTCAAGGCGGAGGTCGCGGGTTCAAGTCCCGTCAGGACCGCAAGCGCTGACGCCGCGCTCACCATGCGCGGCGTTCTGCGTATCGGCCCATGCGATAGCATGAGCCGAGCATCACGGCCAGGTAGCTCAGTTGGTACGAGCGTCCGACTGAAAATCGGAAGGTCGGCGGTTCGACCCCGCCCCTGGCCACATAGCCTTTCGCCGGGCTACAGAGGTCCCCACCAGCGGAAACGTCGGTGGGGATCTTGCTATCTACCCTCATCTCGCGCACGTAGATCACCCACGGCGAGAGGATCAATTGGCCTGCGGAGGCGCACCTTTGGTGATCGCCGGTAATGGCAGGCATGCCGTACCGTCGATGGCATGACGACGATGGCGGTATTACTCGTGGTGGTCGTGGTGTTGGTGCTCGCGGTCGTTGTCTTCCTGAGCTGGCGAGACCGGAATCGGCTCTCGTCGGATGAGGACTCGACCGCGGTCCGCCACGCCAGTGCCGACCAGCATCGGCGCGAGGCAGAGCGCCACTCCGTGCAGCTCCTCGCAACGCCCAAGGGCCCCAACCCCTGAGCAAGCCACGTACGACCAGCAACCTGCTGGCGCGGCCGCCAGGCGGACAGGGCTGCGAAGCGAGCAGTCGGCAACCGTCCGACGAAGGTCACCCGACCCATCACCGTCGACGCCGACAACCCTGAGTGGCCCGCAATGTTCGCCAAGGAGGAGGCGACGGTCCGTGCTGCCCTCGGCACCCGGGCGCTTGCGGTCGAGCACGTAGGGTCGACCGCCGTGCCCGGTCTGGCCGCCAAGAATCGGATCGACATCGACCTCATCGTCGCGGACCCGTCAGATGAAGCACCTGATCCTCAGAGACTGGCTTCGCACCCACCCTGAGGATCGCGACCGTTACGCGGCCGAGAAGCACCGAGTTGCTCGAGAACACCCGATGGACATGGCGTTGTACGTCCAGGGCAAGACGGCGATCATCATCGACATTCTCAAGCGGTGCGGGCTGCGCTGAACAGCTGTCTGGAGATCCCTGTCCCAGCGTCGAAAAGCGGACGCTCGCCAAGCTGCGCAGGGGGGCAGTAGCCGGTATGGTCCGGGCCTATGGGACAGGAGATGGCCGATCCGGATGAGGTCAGCCAGGAATTCGACCGCTTCTCCCTGCGTAGCCTCCTTTTCGCCCCAGCCTCCGCCGAGCGGGCGTACGCGGTCTTCACCGGGTCGCTGACCGACTGGTGGGTACGCGAATACACCTGGTCCGGGCCGGAGGCGCTCGCCGAGCTGGGGATCGAGCCTCGGGCCGGCGGGATGCTCTACGAGATCGGCCCGTACGGCTTCCGGAACGACTGGGGCCGGGTGCTGACCTGGGACCCGCCGCGCCGGTTGGTCTTCAGCTGGCAGATCGGGCCGGACCGGGTGCCGGTGCCGGATCCGGCGCGAGCCAGCGAGGTGGAGGTGCTCTTCCTGCCGGAAGGGCCGGAGCTGACCCGGGTCGAGGTCGAGCACCGCTACTTCGACCGGCACGGCGCAGCCGCCGAAGGCTACCGCGAGGCGCTCACCGCCGGCTGGCACGAACTCCTCTGCCGCTATCTCGCGACGGTCGCCCGCAGCGGGTGCTGACCACACGGGCATCCCGGTGCCGGCTGGTCAGCTCTCCCGGCTGCGCAGCGTTGCCACCGTCGATCCGGCGAGGGTGAGCAGGCAGTCCGGCAGCAGCCCGTCGGCCGCCGCGGCCCCGAAGAGCGCCTCCCCGGTGTCGGTGTCGTCGTTGGCGTACGCGCTGACGAAACGGGCCACCCACCGGGTGTCGTAGTCGGCCTGGTCGATGCCGGGGAAATCCAGTGCGCAGGCGCCGAGCGGAGCGTCGTCGCCGACCATGGTGGCGGCCAGACACCACGCCACCCCGTACGCCCCGGCCAGACCGGAACGGTCCACCACGGCGTCGAAGGTGCCCGCCACCGCATCCCCGTCGCCGACCAGGGCCGAGCGGAGCACGGCTGTCGCATCGTTAAGCGTCTGCTGTGCTTCGTCGGTCACCTGACGAACAGTAGGACGAGGGGTCAAGCGGTGACCCGAAACAGACCGCCCGTCACGGTGCGTGAGATCCGAAGTCGAGCTGCCGACGGAACGTCCTCGATGGCCCCGCAACCCGCCCCGGCACGCTAATGTGCGCAGCGGACCTCGCCGGAGGAAGGACGATCATGCTCGTATCACGCGCGTCCCGCGCGGCCGTCTTCGCGGCCGGCGCGGCGCTCCTGCTCGCTACCAGCGCCTGCGGGAGTGACCAGCCCGAGAGTGCCACCCAGACCCAGGTGCGCCTCTACGGCACCGACGCCAACATGATGAACTCCTATGCCGGGGAACTGAAGGATCGCGCCAGCCTGATCAACGGTATGACGGGCACGAGCCCGATGATGCCGTTGTCGGCAAGCTTCAAGGAACGGCTCGCCAGCGTGGACCCGAAGTTGGGGGACTACACCTACGCCCCCGAGACGTACGACGCGGTGGTGATCAGCGCCCTGGCCGCCCAGCTCGCCGGCACCACCGACCCGACCGCCATCGCCAAGCAGATCATCGGGGTGACCAACGACGGTGAACGCTGCGAGGATCCGGCGGCCTGCCTGGGGCTGGCCCGGCAGGGGCTGGACATCGAATACCGGGGTGTGTCGCTGACCCGGTCCGGGTTCACCGACGCCGGCGAGCCCTCCACGGCCAGCTACGCCACTCTGCACTTCGACCACGAGAAGCTCAACGACGGCAAGACCGAGTTCGTCGGCGCCGGCGACGAGTCCGCAGCGAGCACCAGGACGCCGCCAAAGGCCAAGAAGCAACGCGCGGGCGAGAAGGCCCATGATGCCCCGCTGGTCGTCGGCGGGCTGCTGCCGAAGACCGGTGACCTGGCGCTGGCGTACCCGCCGATGGCGGCCGCCGCAACGCTCGCGATCAAGGAGATCAACGCGGCCGGCGGGGTGCTCGGCAAGCCGGTCGTCTGGATCGACGGCGACGACGGCACCAACCCGGACGTCGCCAAGGCCACCGTCGCCTCGCACGTGCGGCATGGCGTGCACGTCATCATCGGCGCGGGCGCCTCGGGCATCACCCGCGCGGTGCTGCCGGACGTGGTCGCCGCCGGCCGGGTGCTCTTCTCCCCGTCCAACACGGACGCCGGGCTCACCACGGCGGACGACCACGGCCTCTACTTCCGCACCGCGCCCCCGGACACCCTGCAGGGTCGGGCGCTGGCCGACGTGATCCTGCGCGACGGGCCGCACAAGATCGCCATCGTGGCCCGCAAGGATTCGTACGGCGAGGGTCTCCAGGAGAAGGTCCGCGCCGAGCTGGAGCGGGTTGGCTTCGACGGCGACCGGGTGAAGCTGCTGTCCTACCTGCCGCCGGCCGACGCCGACGCCCCACCGGTGGACTTCAGCGAGGCCGCCAGAGAGATCAAGGACTTCAACGCGGATGCCGCGCTCATCATCGGCTTCAGCGAGTCCGCAGCCGTGATCACCGCGCTCGCCGACGCCGGAGTGCAGCTCCGACACTGACGACGCCTACGGCCGCACCGGGGAGCCGGTGCGGCCGTCGCCGTGTGCGGGCAGCGGCTCAGCGAGCCCGGCGTCGCTCCAGGAACTCGGTCATCCGCCGATGCTTCTCCTCGTCCTCGAAGAGCACCGCCTGGCTGAGCAGGTCGAGCTGTGGGTGGGCGGCGGCCGGGGCGTCCACGGCCAGCTTGGTCAGCCGCACCGCCAACGCCGATCCCTTGGCGATCTCGTCGAGCAGACCGTGCGCGGCGGGCAGCAGTTCCGCCGGCTCCGCCACCACCCGATTGACCAGGCCGATCCGCAGCGCCTCGTCGGCGTCCACCCGCCGGCCGGTGAAGAGCAGCTCCTTGGCCCGGGCCTCGCCGACCAGCGCCGGCAGCCGGTAGGTCGCGCCCGCGCCGGCCAGGATGCCCAACCGCACCTCGGGCTGGCCGAACGCCGCGCGCGCCGTGCACACCCGCAGGTCACAGGCGTACGCCAGCTCGGCGCCGCCGCCCAACGCCGGGCCGTCCACGGCAGCCACGGTCGGCATCGGCAGCGCCCGGATCCGGGCGAAGGCGGCCTGGTTGATGGCGGCCAGGGCGTCCAGCCGGCCGCGCTCGCGGAGCTGGCCGATGTCCGCCCCGCCGGCGAAGATGCCCTCCGTCCCGCCGGTGAGCAGCAGCAGCCGAGGCCGCGCCTCCAACTCGGCGCAGACGGCGTGCAACTCGGCGATCAGGTCGGCGTCAATGGCGTTGCGCTTCTCCGGCCGGTCCAGCGTGACGACCAGCCGGTCCGGCAACTCCTCGATCCGCAGCCCGCTCATTGGCGCACGCCGTCCTTCCACGCATAGAAACCCTGGCCGGACTTCTTGCCCAACTTCCCGGCGGCCACCATCTCCACCAGCAGCGGCGGCGGCGCGAACCGGTCCCCGTACGCGGCCTGGAGGGTGCGGGCGATGTCGAGCCGAACGTCCAGCCCGACCAGGTCGGTCAGCTCCAGCGGGCCGATCGGGTGCCGGTAGCCGAGCACCATCGCCTTGTCGATGTCGGCAGGGCTGGCCACTTCGTCGGCGACCATCCGGATCGCTTCCAGGCCGAGGGTCACCCCGAGCCGGGAGGTGGCGAAGCCGGGCATGTCGCGTACGACGACGGGGTCCTTGCCCAGCCGGCCGGCGAGCGCGACGGCCGCCTCGGCGGTCTCCGGCGCGGTGGCCGGGCCGACCACGATCTCCAGCAGCGCCATCGCCCAGACCGGGTTGAAGAAGTGCAGCCCGACGAAGTCGGCGGGCCGCTCCAGCCCTTCGGCCAGCTCGGCGATCGGGATGCTCGAGGTGTTGCTGCCGAGCAGGGCGGGGCACCGCGCCTCGGCCTCCCGGAGCACCGACCTCTTCAGGTCGAGCCGCTCGGGGACCGCCTCCACGATCACGTCGGGCCCCTCGGCGACCGCGGCGAGCCCGGCCCGCAGGGTGAGCCGCTCCCGGTTCGCCGCCGCCTCCTCGGCGGTCAGCTTGCCGCGCTGCACCCCGCGCTCCCACAGCTCGCCGAGCCGCCGTACGGCGGCGTCGCCGCGCGCCGGGTCCACCTCGACCAGCTCGACCGCGTAGCCGGCGCCGGCCGCCACGTACGCGATGCCGAGGCCCATGGTGCCGGCCCCGACGACCACAAAACGACCACTCATGACGTCCTCTCGCCGCGTGCGGTGGCGCATGGGGTCTCCGCCGCGCCCGGCCGCCCGCTCCGCTCGTTTCTGGGTGCGACCCTATGCAGGGCCGGCCCGGGCGGCGTGCGTGGGGGCGCGCCGCACCGGGTACAGACGATGGCCAAGCCGAGGGAAGGAGCGAGATGAGCCAGGCACCGGAGAGCAGCGAAACCGTGGAGACCCGCGGCGACGAGCGGGTCGACCTGCTGCGCGCGGACACCAACCACGACGGGCGGACCGACGTGTGGGTGGCGGACACCGACGGCGACGGGACGGCCGACCTGTTCCAGTTCGACACCGACGGTGACGGCAAGGTGGACATCACCATGGTCGACATCGACGAGGACGGCACCCCGGAGGAGGTGGTCGACGGCGACGGCGGCCTCCCGCCCGAGCAGCACACCCCGACCGTGCGGGTCTGAGAGCGCAGGCGCGGCGGGCGGGCACGGCTGTGGCCCGCCCGCCGTTGTTGCTGAACGGGAATTAGCGGCTACGGGTGCTGGCCGGCCTGGTCGACGACGGCGAGTCGCAGCACCGCGCTGGCGTGCCGGACAGTCCCCCTGGGCAGGTACTCGAACCGTCCTACGACGATGGTTCGCGCGCCCAGGAACCGGTAGGTCGTCGCGTCGAAGATGAGCTCGGCCCGGAGGCCGTCGTCCTCGCGGGCAACCGCGACGCCGGGCCGTCCGGCGGCGTCGACCGCGTGCGGCACGACCTCCACGCCGGGAATTTCCGCGGCGGCCTGGAACGCCGCCGCCAGCACCCGCGGTGGCACGTAGGACTCCTTGATCAGGTCACCGAGGGTGATGAACGCCTGCTGGTCGGCCGGGTTCGCGCCGTGCGAGTTGCGGTACAGGTACTCGCGCATGCCCGCCGCGTCCTCGGGCAGGCCGGCGGGAGCGGCCGGCGGCTGAGGCGCGGTGAGGGACAGGTCTTCCCACACTCCATCCGAGCCCCGAGGCCGGAGCCGGACCAGCCCGTCACGCGTGCCGTCCACCGACCACCACACCTGCCGCTCATGCGACTCCTGATGGTGCCCGGTCAGCCGCAGCCTGTCCCGCAGGCCACCGGTGTACTCCTCCACCATTGTCGAGCCGACCGATTCGACGTACACGAACTGGTCGGGTCGGGGGGCCAGGTCGGGGCCGGCAAGCGCGGTCTCCGCCGCGGCGAGAAGCAGGCGGGGCGCGTCGGCGGAGGCGTCGACGGGTTCAACCGGCCCGCCCCGGCCATAGACCACCAGCGTGGCCGCGAGCAGGACGGCCGCGAAAGCCGTCACAGGCACCAGGCCACGCCGCCCCAGCCAGCTCCGCCGTCCCACCGTGGCCGTTCCGGGTCGCGTCGACGACAACACCCGGTGCCGCAGACCGCTGGGCGAGTGCGGCTCGGTAGCGAGGGCCTCGCCAAGGTCCTTGATCATTGTCATCTCGTCCACCGTCGTTTACCTCTCGTCCCTGACGTTCTTGTCGGCGCCCTCGGCCAGTTGTCGGCGTACCTTCTGCCGGGCTCGGCTCAACCGCGACCGGACGGTGCCGATCGGCAGGCCGAGCACCTCGGCGGCCTCCTCGTAGCTCAGCTCGCTCCAGGCGATGAGCAGCAGCAGTTCGCGTTCGCGGGCCGACAGGGCCAGCAGGGCGGTGGCGACGCCGGCCCGGCTCGCCCAGGCCACCACCTCGTCGACCACCCGTTCCGCCGGCCCGTCCACCACCTCGCGCGGAGCACTCGCCACCGCCTTCAGATAGGCGCGTTCCGTTCGGCGGTGCCGGGCGATCTCCTTGATCAGGATGCCGAAGAGCCACGGCCGGGCCAGCGGCCTTGTGCCGTCGTACCGGGCGCGATGCCGGAAGGCGGCCAGGAACGTCTCGGCCACCACGTCCTGCGCCGCGTCGGGCCCGAGCCGACGTTGGGCGTACTGGAAGAGCTGCTCGGCATAGCGGTCGTAGAGGACCGCGAAGAGTTCCGGGTTCTCTCCGGAGTCGCGCAGGACCGAGGCGTCATCGAGTGCCGCGTCGGAGACCACGGACGTCAGGTTGCCGGCCATGTCAGGCCTCTGTGCATCATGGATGAGCCTTTCGCTCGGTGGGTCTGTCACCTCTTCTCTCCACCGGGCGCTCATCCGGTTCCCGATTCGCCACGTTCATTTCGCCGGGCTCCGAGCCCGCGCTCAGGCCAGCTGCAGGGTGGCCAGATAGTAGGGGTGATCCGCGTCGTCGACGTCGGCCAGTCGCCACGGCGAGCCGTGGATCAGCCCGGCCAGTTCGTCGACCGAGCAGAGCAGATAGTCGAACCATTCGGTGCCGAGCAGCCGGTAGCGCAGCCGCAGGCGGAGCTGACCGCCGAACCGCCCACGCTGCCGGTTGCGCTCGTGGTAGCCCGTCTGCACCGGATCGGTGGTGCCGTACGGGTCGGTGCCCTGCGCGATCACCTGCGCGCCGGGCCGGGCCAGCGCGGCGAGGGCGGCCAGGAAGCCGGGGGCCCGGTCCCGCCCCTCGAGCAGCCCGAGGTTGTTGCCGAGCAGCAGGAAGGTGTCGTACCGCCGGCCGTCGGCGACGTGCTGGTCGACGGTGCCGTGCACCAGGTCGCGTACGCCCCGGTGCCGGCAGACCCGCAGCGCCCCGACCGAGGTGTCCAGGCCGGTGACCGGCACCTCGCGCTCCTGGAGGTGCAGCGCGATCCGGCCGCCGCCGACGCCGACGTCCAGCACCTGCCCGCGTACCCGATCCACGGCCCGGCGATCGTACGGCTGCCACGCCTCCGGCGGGTCGAGGTAGTGCCCGGCGGGCGCGCCGTGGATCAGACCGTCGTCCCGCTCGATGATCTCGATGACCGGCCGGGGCAGCCGGCCACCGGCCAGCGGCCGGGGTCCGATCCCGGTGGCGACGGCGTACACGTCGCGGATCATCTCGCCGAACACGTCGCCGATCGTGGGTTCCCCGGTCACGCCGATCACGCTAACCGGGCTCAGCGGCAGCTGTCGCGACCTTATCCTGGGCGGCGTGGCCGACCTGGACCGCCTGACGGCGGAGAAGTATGTCCTGCTGACGACGTTCCGTCAGGACGGGCGGGCGGTGCCGACGCCGGTGTGGGCGGTGCGGGACGGCGACGCGCTGGCGGTGTGGACCGCGGCGGACTCCGGCAAGGTCAAGCGGATCCGGCGGGACGGCCGGGTGACGGTGGCCCCCTGCGACGTACGCGGACGGCCGCACGGCGCAGCGGTGCCGGGGCACGCGTCGATCTGTGACCTGGTCGGGACCCGGCGGATCCGGGGGCTGCTCAAGCAGAAGTACCGCTTGATCGGCCGGCTGAGCCTGCTGGGCAGCCGGCTGCGCCGGGGGGAGACCGGCACGGTGGGGCTGCGGATCGTGTTGGACGGCCGAGCCCCTGGATACGACTAAGGGCGGCGGACACCGCTTGCGCGTATGTCCGGCCGCCCCTGATCGGAACGCTGAGAAAATCCGGGTCGTCAGTCCCCCTGGCGCTGCTGAGGGATCTGCCCCTGCAGCAGGGCCCGGACCTCCGACTCCCGGTAACGGCGGTGGCCGCCAAGGGTCCGGATAGCGCTGAGCTTTCCGGCCTTGGCCCACCGGGTCACCGTCTTCGGGTCGACACGGAACATCGACGCCACCTCGGCCGGTGTGAGCAGCGGCTCTGGTTCATGCGTTCGCGATGCCATCGGGGTCACTCCTCCACATGTATAGACATCGGCCGGGGTCCCGCCGGCCGACGCGTCTCCCATGGTCCGGCTAGTCCCCGATGTCCGACATGGGCCGAACGGCTGAAGGTCCCTAGACGGACGGATGAACCATGCCCGATTTTTACGACTTTTATGCAGCAGAAACTACCTTATTCGGACTCATGATCACGGTTCGTGATGCGTCAACTACGAGACACTCTCGCGTCAGCGGGGTATTAATCGGATAATCCGGGCTAATTGCAGCGCTCCAACAGTTGCACCGCCCGCCACCGGGCGACCAGCTTGTCGTACGCCGTCGAGGCCTCCTCGGCCTCGCCACGGGAGAGCCCGGCCAGCCCGGTCGCGACCAGCTCGGCGGAGTCGTCGGCCGCCAGGGTCTCGTCCGGCAGCAGCTGCACCAGGCCGCCGTAGTCCAGCTCGACCACCGAGCGCGGGTGGAACTCCTCCAGCCACCGGGCGGCCTCCTCGACCGCCTCGGTGATCGGCGCCTCCCCGATCGACTTCCGCAGCACGGACAGGGCTCGAGACGACCGCCGGCGCGCCTTCGAGATATCGGTTCGGTAACGCAGCGCCCGCCGGTCCGGTTCGGTCACCAGGTGCCGCTCCTGGGCGTCGAAGAGCACGAACCAGCGCAGCGGCACTCCCCAGGTGGCGATCTGCTCGTGCACCCGCGGCACCCCGCGCTCCAGCACCCGCGCCCCGCTGCGCCAGTCTTCCACCACCGCCTTGGCCTGGCCGGCCAGCGGCGGCGGGACGAACGCGTCCGCCAGCACCGAGGGCACCCCGTCCCGGGCGCTCAGGGCCGCCTCGGCCACCCGAATCCGCAGGTTCCACGGGCAGACCAGCAGCGAGTCATCGGTCTCCAGCACGTACGCCTCGTCCGGCAGCTCCGGCAGCCGGGTCCAGCCCGCGCCGAGCGCCTCGATGACCGCGGTCCGCTGCCGAGCCGGCCCCTCCAGTGGCGCGACGGCCCGGCCCTCGTTGGCATAGCGGCGCCAGAACGACTGGCGATCGCGATCGAAGGCGGTCAGCGGCTCGTACACCCGCAGATATGAAGCGAAGAGCGACGGCACGGCGCGATCCTCCCACGAGTCGGGACCCGTACGTTGCCGGCGTGACGTGGCGACCTGGCGCGCGCGACAGTACGGCCTCGGCCGATATTAGGCTCAGCAGCACCGGCACCATCCCGCCGGCCGTCCCACCAGGTCCGCGCCTCACAAGGGCGCACACCGACACAGGAGTCAGCCATGGGCGTATTCGCCACCACCGACGACCCGGGATCCACCGGGCACGAGCAGGTCGTGTTCTGCCAGGACAAGCAGTCCGGCCTCAAGGCGATCATCGGGATCTACTCCACCGCGCTGGGCCCCGCGCTCGGCGGCACCCGGTTCTACCCGTACGCCAGCGAGGAGGCAGCCCTCGCCGACGTGCTCGACCTCTCCCGTGGCATGGCGTACAAGAACGCGCTGGCCGGTCTCGACCTCGGTGGCGGCAAGGCGGTCATCTGGGGTGACCCGGAGCAGATCAAGAGCGAGCCGCTGCTGCGCGCGTACGGCCGCTTCGTGGAGTCCCTGGGTGGGCGCTACTACACCGCCTGCGACGTCGGCACCTACGTGGCCGACATGGACGTGATCGCCCGGGAGACGCGGTACGTCACCGGCCGCAGCGTGGAGCACGGCGGTGCGGGCGACTCCTCAATCCTGACCGCCTGGGGCGTGTTCCAGGGCATGCGGGCCGCCGCCGAGCACGTCTGGGGCACCCCGACGCTGGCCGGCCGGCGGGTCGGCGTAGCCGGCCTGGGCAAGGTCGGCAAGTACCTGACCGGCCACCTGGTGGGGGACGGGGCGGAGGTCGTGGCGACCGACGTCAACCCGAAGGCCCTGGAGTGGGTGCGCACGACCCACCCGCAGGTCGAGCTCGTCGACGACGCGGCGGCGCTGGTCGCCTCCGACATCGACGTGTACGCCCCGTGCGCGCTGGGCGGCGCCCTGAACGACGACACCGTGCCGGTGCTGCGGGCCAAGGTGGTCACCGGCGCGGCGAACAACCAGCTCGCCCACCCCGGGATCGAGAAGGTCCTCGCCGACCGGGGCATCCTCTACACCCCCGACTACGTGGTGAACGCCGGCGGCGTGATCCAGGTCGCCGACGAGATCGAGGGCTTCAACTTCGAGCGGGCCAAGCTGCGGGCCACCCGGATCTACGACACCACCCGGGAGATTCTGCAGCTCGCCGACGACGAGGGCGTGCCGCCCGCGGTGGCCGCGGACCGGCTCGCCGAGCGGCGGATGGCCGAGGTCGGCCGGCTCCGGACGATCAGACTGCGGTGAACGTCACGTCGGGGGCGGGGTTCGACTTCGCCCCCGACCCGGCGGGTCGGCCTGAGCGACGTTAAGCTCAACATTGGGGTATTTCAGACCGGTTTGCCCGCTGTCACGGCCACCCCCGGCACCCGCTCCTTACCCGATACACTTTGTGACAGCCGGGCAACTGCGACGCGCAGGGCCGGCAGACGGTAACCCGAGGTGCCGAACGGTGGCATCCCCATGTACCGTAAGAGCCACGAGAGATGCCTGACGTCATCGGGGCCCGCCTTCGGGCTGCCCCGCATTCTGTGCGAGGGGGTCGAGCCATGGGGCGCGGCCGTGCTAAGGCCAAGCAGACAAAGGTGGCCCGGGAGTTGAAGTACCACTCCCCGAACACCGACCTCGCCGCCTTGCAGCGAGAACTCGGCGGCAGCGGCAAGTCGAACCGCGACTTCGACGACGACTACAAAGAGTATGTCGACGACGATGACGAGGACCACGCGGACGAGGACCCGGACACTTGGGCCCGTCCGGCCCGCTGACCTCCGGTCACATCTGAGCACGCGGTAAGCCCCGCGTGCTCACGCATGTGCTCTGCGAAAGCCGGCGTACGACCGACGATCAAGGACCTGTCGCACCGATGGGACATCCCTGAGCGGCGACAGGTCCTTGGTCGCGGATTCGCACCGTCAGCGGGGCCGATTGTTCCAGTTGTAGAACGTCGGAATGTTCTCGAAGTGGTTCCACGCGCACACCGCGCTGGCACCGTCGCCGCCCGGGACCTCCGCCCGCAGCAGTCGCGCGGCCTCGGCCTCGTGGAGCAGTGTGGTCAGGCCCGCAGCGGCTTCCCGCACGCGCTCGACGACTGGGTTCGGGTCGGCTTCCCTGACGTGCTCAGGCTGCCGGTGACTGCTGTCCTCGGGCATGCTCCAACACTCCCTCCAGTAAGCGGATCTTGCTGTTGCGGCAGTGCTCGGTCTCCGTACCGTCGAAACGGCCCTGCTCGAAATAGCGGTTGGCGGCGTGGCCACCGCCACAAAAGTCGAAGTAGGCGCAGGACGAACGGCATGCCTCGACGCCGGCGACGAACTCCGCCACCCAAGGGGTCCGCCCCACGCCGGCCAGGATCTCGGCCAGCGGCGTGGTCAGCACGTTACCGCTGCCGAAGTCGCCGTACCGGGGGTCGGTGAAGCCGGCCAACTCCGGGGAGAGCACGACCACCGAGCCGTCGTGGGCGACGGTGGGGATCGGATCGAGCTGCCGGGGCAGCAGCTCGTCTGCGGTGCCGGCCAGGACAGCGCCGGCGTAGCGCAGCGACCACTCCACCTCGCGCAGGTGGATCCGGGGATCCCGGCGCCACGCGCCGACCAGCTCCCCCCAGAACGTGGTCACCGCAGCGGCGTCCCGGGCGTTGCTCCGGGTGTTGACCCCCTCGGTCTCCTCGATGTTGACGCCGAGCACGTCGCAGCCGAGATCGAGGAAATAGTCGTACAGCTCGGCGGCGAGGCCGGGACCGGGCCGGGACACCACGGCGAGGGCTGAGAAGGGCACCCCGTGCCGGCGCAGCGCCCCCACCCCCGCCATGATCCGGTCGTACGCCGGCCGGCCGCCCCGGGTGACCCGCTCCGCGTTGCGCTCGCGCGGCCCGTCCACGCTCACGCTGACCCGCACCGCGTGCTCGGCGAAGAACGCGCACCAGGCGTCGTCGATCAACGTGGCGTTGGTCTGGACGTGGTGCTCCACCTCGGGCCCGAACGGGGCGAGCAGGGCCGCCAGGTGCTCCCGGCCAGCCGCGAGGGGCTCCCCGCCGTGCCAGACGACCGAGAAGCGCCCCGCCGCCGCCCACGGGTTCACCGACGCCGCCACCGCATCGGCGACCGCGACCGGCATTCGCCGGTCCGCCGACCGCATCGGCAGGTAGCAGTAGGCGCAGTCAAGATTGCAGAGGGTAGTCGGCTGCATCACCACATACGAGGGGACGGCGGAGATGCCGCGCATCCCGGCGCGCGTGTGAACGGCCATCACCCCTCCCCCTGTCAGCCGAAGTGCCCTTCAGGCTAGGCGGAGGTGACCACTCGGGTGAACCCCTGATCGGGTGGCTGGAGGATCACCAGAACGTGATCAACCCCGGGTGTGGTGACCGATCATCTGCACGTTGCCGGAACCCTCGATGATCTCGCCGGCCTGCCAGGCGTCCACACCCCGACCGGTCAGGGTGGCCAGCGCACGGTCGGCGTCCTCGGCGGAGACGATCGCGAACATGCCGACGCCCATGTTGAACGTGGCTTCCATGTCCGGGTCCTCGATCCGGCCCTTGGACTGGATCAGGTCGAAGATCGGCTGCGGCTTCCAGGTGGACCGGTTGACCACCGCGTCGACGTGCTCGGGCAGGACCCGGACCAGGTTGCCCGGGATGCCACCGCCGGTGACGTGGGCGAACGCCCGCACCTCGGTCTCGGCGATCAGCTTGAGGCAGTCCTGCGCGTAGATCTTGGTCGGGGTGAGCAGTTCCTCGCCGAGGGTCCGCTGCCGGCCGAAGTCCTCGATCACCACGTCCAGCCGCATCCGAGCGGCGCCGAGCAGCACGTGCCGGACCAGCGAGTAGCCGTTGGAGTGCAGGCCGGAGGAGCGCATGGCGATCACCACGTCGCCCACCTCGACCCGCTCGGGGCGGAGGATCTCGCTCTCCTCCACCACCCCGACGCCGGTGGCGGAGATGTCGTACTCGTCGGGGCGCAGCACGCCCGGGTGCTCCGCGGTCTCGCCACCAAGCAGCGCACAGCCCGCGTACCGGCAGCCGTCGGCGATGCCCGCGCCGATCTCGGCGACCTTGTCCGGCACGACCTCGCCGGTGGCGATGTAGTCGAGCAGGAAGAGCGGCTCGGCACCGCAGGCGACCAGGTCGTCGACCACCATCGCGACCAGGTCGATGCCGACCGTGTCATGGATGTCGAGCTGCTGGGCGATCACCAGTTTGGTGCCCACGCCATCGGTGGAGGAGGCGAGGATCGGGTTCTTGTATTTCTGGGTGTCCAGCCGGAACAGGCCGGCGAACCCGCCCAGGTCACCCATGACCTCCGGGCGTCGGGTCTGCTTGACCTTGGACTTCAGCAGCTCGACCGCCCGGTCGCCCGCCTCGATCGACACCCCGGCGTCGGCGTAGGAGACCGAACGTTTGCGCGTCGTACGGCTGGTGCCGGCCGCCCAGGGCTGGCGGTCGCCGCCAGCGCCCGTCGGGCTGCTTCCTGCGCCGCTGCGCTCGGACACGTGCGTCACGATTCTCCCCTTTGTGGTTCTCGTGGGGCCGCCCGGATCAGCCGGCCCCACGTCGGTGGTGCTATGGGCGATGGGTGGCGAGCGCGGTGGTGGATTCAGCAGTGGCCTCGGACGCCTTGGCGGCGACCCGGCGACCCACGCCTTCGAGCACGTGCTTGCCGATCAGGTGCCCGGCCGGCAGCTCGATCGGGTATTCCCCATCGAAGCACGCCCGGCAGAGCCGGGTCTTCGGCTGCTCGGTCGCGGCGATCAGCCCGGACAGCGAGACATAACCCAGCGTGTCGGCGCCGATCGACCGTCGGATGCCGTCGTTGTCCAGCCCGTTGGCCAGCAACTCCGCTCGATTGGCGAAGTCGATCCCGTAGAAACAGGGCCAGCTGACCGGCGGGGAGGAGATCCGGACGTGGACCTCCAGGGCGCCCGCCTCGCGCAGCATCCGCACGATGGCCCGCTGGGTGTTGCCGCGCACGATCGAGTCGTCCACCACGACCAGGCGCTTGCCCCGGACGTTCTCCCGTAGCGGGTTCAGCTTGAGCCGGATACCGAGCTGGCGCAGGGTCTGGGACGGCTGGATGAAGGTGCGCCCGACGTACGGGTTCTTCATCAGGCCCTGGCCGTAGGTGATGCCGGACTCCTCGGCGTAGCCGATCGCGGCCGGGGTGCCCGACTCCGGCACCGGGATCACCAGGTCGGCCTCGACCGGGTGCTCCTTGGCGAGCTGGCGGCCGATCTGCACCCGGGCGGAGTGCACGTTGCGCCCGGCGATGGTGGCGTCCGGGCGGGCGATGTACACGTACTCGAAGAGGCAGCCCTTCGGCTCCGGGGCGGCGAACCGGGTGGACCGCAGCCCGTCCTCGTCGATGGCGATCAACTCGCCCGGCTCGATCTCGCGGACCACGCTCGCCCCGACGATGTCCAGCGCGGCGGTCTCGCTGGCCACCACCCAGCCACGCTCCAACCGGCCGAGCACCAGCGGGCGTACGCCGTGCGGGTCACGGGCCGCGTAGAGGGTCGACTCGTCCATGAAGACGAAACTGAACGCGCCCCGCAGCCGGGGCAGCACCTCCAGCGCGGCCGCCTCGACGGAGAGATCGGGCCGACTGGCCAGCAGCATCGTGACCAGGGAGGTGTCGTTGGTCGAGCCGTCGGATTCCAGGCCCCGCTCGGCCGCCTCGCGCTGGAGCTCGGCGGTGTTGACCAGGTTGCCGTTGTGGGCCAGCGCGATCGTGGTGCCGGCGCTGGTCGCGCGGATGGTCGGCTGGGCATTTTCCCAGGTCGAGCCGCCCGTGGTGGAGTAGCGGGCGTGGCCGATCGCGACGTGCCCGCGCAGGCTGGCCAGCGTCGGCTCGTCGAAGACCTGGGCGACCAAGCCGAGGTCCTTGAAGACCACCACCCCCGAGCCGTCGCTCACCGCGATGCCGGCCGCCTCCTGGCCACGGTGCTGGAGGGCGTAGAGCCCGAAGTAGGTCAGGTTGGCGACCTCCTCACCCGGCGCCCAGACGCCGAAGACGCCGCAGGCGTCCTGTGGGCCGGGTCGCTGGGGGTCAAGGTCGTGGCTCAGTCGGCCATCGCCTCGGGGCACCTGCCGCTCCTCGCTGGTCTGGACCGGACTGGCGGAGTCGGGGGCAGCTCCGCACGTACAACCGGGACCGTCGTCGCCTGCCAGTGTACGCGACCTCCTACCGATACCGACAGTCACGGCTTGTTCGCCCAACGTAAGACGATCTTCGGTGTTCGGCCAGCTCAGAGCGGAAGATGCGCGGAAAGGTCGGCGCGAACGCCGCTCACCCGTACGCGACCCTCGGTGACCGCCTCCGCCCAGCCCAAGCGCCCGGTGGCCAGCGCGAGCCAGGTGGCCGGGTCCATCTCCACCACATTCGGCGGGGTGCCACGGGTGTGTCGCGGCCCGGAAACGCACTGGACAGCACCGTATGGTGGCACCCGAACCTCCACCGATCGGCCAGGGGCACGCTCCGCGAGGGCGGCCAAGAGCGTACGGACCGCTTCCCGGAACACTGGCCGTTCGGGTGTACGCCCCTCATCCAGCGCCGTCAACGCCGCCGTTACCGCAGCGGACTTAGGGCGCGGAGAGGACATGAATGGACGATACGGCCCGGCAACGATCCGGCCGATGCCGGCCCTGGGTAGAGATGTTCCGGTCAGACAAGGCATAGTTGCCGACGGCGTATTTCGTACCGTGAGTGATCGTTCCCCGGCCCGACACCGGCCGGCGGAAGGATCAGACCCGGAAGGCGGTGGACGTGTCAACACACCGACGTGCCTGGAAGCAGCGGGCGGGTGTGGTCGTAGCGGCGGTTCTCGGCGCGCTGCTCACCGTCCCCGCCACACCGGCGCTGGCAGCCAAAATCAGCACGGCAGACAACTCCGTCACGATCGACGCTGGCCAGAGCAGCAACGTCAACGTCGTCGTACGACCCGAGAACGGCGAAACATCCGCGGACATCGACATCACCGGTCTGCCTGACGGCGTCACCTGCGGGGGATGCGGGCCGATCAACTTCGAGGGGTCGAACCCGCAGCCGGTGAAGTTGACCCTGTCGGCGGCACCCAGCGCACCCGCCGCCAACGGAACCCAGGCGAGAATCTCGGTCACCGGAGGCGATTCCCGTACGCTCCGCGTCACCGTCAAGCCAACCGCTCCGCCGACGCAGGAGCAGACGCAGACGGTCAAGTCGATCTCCGGCAAGGTGATCATCGCGGCCAACAACGAGCCCGTGGCGGGCGCCACCGTCATGATTCGGGACAGCAAGGGCCAGCCGTTCACGACCACCAGCGACAACAGCGGCAACTTCCGGTTCACCGGCTCGACGGCGAACCCGATCGCGCCCGGCCGGATCGAACTTGGTGCCAGCAAGGACGGCAAGCAAAACACCACGGCGTTCAACGCCGCAGCCGGCGAGAGCGTGACCGGCAAGCGGATCAGCCTCGCGATCGAGGTCGAGGTCACTCCCAGCGCCACTCCGTCGCCCACCGAAGAGGCAGAGCAGACCGAGGAAGCCACCGAGCCAGCCACCGAGGAGGCCACGCCGACCGGCGAGGAGGCGGCTCCCGCCCAGCAGCAGGCCGCCAACCAGGACTCGGGCGGCTTCAGCAACTGGCTGTTGATCCTGCTCGGCGGTCTCTTCGTCGCCGTGGGCGTGGGCACCATCGTGCTGCTCTACGTGCGGCGCAGGAACGAGGGCGACAACGCCGACGGCGACGACGAGCCGACCGGCCCCGGCGGCTCGGGCGGAGCGGCCGCCGTGCCAGCCGCTCGGGGTGCCTTCCGAGGCGCGGACGACCAAACCCGAGTGGTGGGCGGCATGGGCGCCGGGCCCGCGCCGACGATGGTCGGCGGCACCTCGCTCAGCGACGCGCCGACCATGCTGCACCGCCCGGTCGTGGACGACGTCCCGCCGGACCCGTACGGCGCGCCGCCCGGTCCGGCGTACGGCAACCCGCAGGGCGGCTACGGCTATGGCAACGACGCTCCCGGCCAGGGCGGCTACGGCGGCGCCCCCTCCTCCGGCGCTGGATACGGCGGCGCCCCCTCCTCCGGCGCTGGATACGGCGGCGCCCCCTCCTCCGGCGGCGGCTACGGCGGCGCCCCCTCGTCGGGCGGCGGCTACGGCGGTGGCGCGTACGCCGACGGCGGCCACGGCGGCCAGGACTACGGTGCCGGTGCCGGCGGCTACCCGCCCGTCCAGGGCGGCGGCTACGGCAGCGACCGCTACGACGAACCCACCGGTCGCTACACCGGTGACAGCACCCAGTACGCGCCGCCGGCCGACCCGTACCCGACCACCACCTATCAGCCGGACGACGTCCGAGGCTACGAGCAGCCCGGCCAGGGCCAGTACGGCCGCGGCGCAGAGTCCGGCAACGCCTACGGCTCGACCGGCGGCTACGGCGGCCAGCAGCAGGGCTACGACAGCGGCCAGCAGCAGGGCTACGACGGTTACGACCAGCGCGGCGGCTACGGCGGTGGCGATGGCTACAGCCAGCAGGGCAGCTACAACCAGCAGGGCAGCTACAGCCAGCAGGGCAGCTACGGCCAGCCGCAGCAGGGCGGCTACAGCCAGGAGCAGCCGCCGCAGCAGCGCAGCGGTGCCTACGACAACCCGGGCTACGACCAGGGCGGCTACCACGGTGACCCGACCCAGGCGGGTCGGGGACGCCCGGATGCCCCGCAGGACGGCGGCCGCCGCCTCGACTGGCTGGACGACTGACCGGGCAGACCCACGGGGTTCGCCCACGCGATCGGCAGTGGCCGCCCAGCTCCTCCGGGCGGCCACTTCGCATGATCAGGCTGGCGTGCCGGCCGGGTCAGCCGGCGGTGAAGTAGCCCTGGTGCAGCACCGGCACCACGTCGGAAACGTCCACCTGGACTGCGACTTCCACGTCGTCGGCGAAGCCGCCCTCGACGAGTTCCCTGCCGGAGACAGCGCCGCGAATCGCCGCCGGCACGTCGGGAATGCAGGCCAGCGCGGCCAGCGCCACCGCCGCCTCCACCGAGAGCCCACCCGGCACGCCGGAGAGGGCGTCCAGCACCCCGGCTGCGCCGAGTTGGTCCTCCACGCAGGGGCGTAGCGAGCCGTCCGGCCAGCGTTCCCCGGCAGCCACCACCCCCACCGGGGCTTCGGTGGAGCCGTACCCCTCGGCGCGCAGCCAGCGCCCGACAGCGCGTGCGTTACGCAGGCACGCCGCAACCACCGGTATGCCGGTGGCGCTCGCGGCGGCGCTGATCGCCGAGCCGTTCGGCGACGGCAGCACCAGGTCCGTGACGACCGGTGCGGCCCGCAAGGCTGCCGGCGACAGCGACCACGGGTGTTCCGGCGTCGTCTGTCGACGGCCGACCGCGGCCACCGCACCCACCCGGCGGGCGTAGTCGGCCGCCTGCTCCCCCCACGGGAAAGGGTGCACCCGCATGCCCCGCCCGACCGCCACCTCCACGGCAGTGGTGAACGAGAGCACGTCCACCACCACCAGGGCGGCACAGACCCGACCGAGTTCCGCCGCCCCGGTCAGCCCCCAGTCGAACCGGGCACCGGAACCGGGTTGGGAAAAGACGGCCAACGACCAGGCCTCAATGCTGATCCGGTGCGGGACCCTCGTCCGGGCCTCGGTCGGCCGCCTCCGGGCTGCCGAAGAGGCGCGGCAGGGTCGCGGTGTGCGCGGCGCGCAGCTCGTCGAGGCCGATCCGGAACTGGCCGTGCACTTCCAGAGCGGCACCGGCCGGGTCGGTGACCCCGATGACCTCCCACGGCACCCCGTGCTCGGCGCAGAGTGCGGTGAACGCCTTGTCGTGCCCGCGCGGCACCGACACCAGCACCCGGCCGGCGGACTCGCTGAACAGGTAGACGAACGGCATCGACCCGCCGGCGAACTGCTCCGGCACCGACACTCGGGCGCCGACACCACGCCGCAGGCAGGACTCGACCAAACTCTGAGCGAGGCCGCCGTCGGAGAGGTCGTGCGCGGAGCTGAGGTGCCCCACCCGGGCAGCGGCCGCCAGCAGCTCGGCGAGCTGCCGCTCACGGGCCAGGTCGACCTGCGGCGGGATGCCGCCCAGGTGCTCGTGGGTCACCCAGGCCCACTCTGAGCCGGAGAGCTCGACGCGCGTTTCGCCGAGCAGGAAGAGCTGGTCGTGGTCACCGGCCGGACGCGGCACGAAGCCCATCGGCACCCGCTCGGCGACGTTGTCCAGCACGCCCAGCACCCCGACCACCGGGGTCGGGTGGATCGCCGCCGCATTGGTCTGGTTGTAGAAGCTGACGTTGCCGCCGGTCACCGGGATGCCCAGTTCCAGGCAGCCGTCCGCCAGGCCGCGGACCGCCTCGGCGAACTGCCACATCACGCCCGGGTCCTCAGGCGAGCCGAAGTTGAGGCAGTTGGTCACGGCGATCGGCTTCGCGCCGGTCACCGCCACGTTCCGGTACGCCTCGGCCAGGGCGAGCTTCGTCCCGTGGTACGGGTCGAGGCGCGCGTACCGGCCGTTGCCGTCCACGGAGAGGGCAACGCCGAGGCCGGTCCGCTCGTCGATCCGGACCACGCCGGAATCCTCCGGCTGGGCGAGCACGGTGTTGCCCAGCACGTACCGGTCGTACTGCTCGGTGACCCAGGTCTTGTCGGCCAGGTTCGGCGACGCGATCATGCGCAGCACGGTTTCCCGGAGCGCCTCCGGGTTGTTCGGCCGGGGCAGCGTCTCGGCCCGGTCGGCCTGGAGCAGGATCAGGTCTGCCGGCTCGCGCATCGGACGCGCGTAGACCGGGCCGTCGTCGACCAACGAGCCCGGCGGCACGTCGACCACCACGTGGTCGCGCCAGGTGACCAGCAGGCGACCCGGCCGGCCGTCCGGCTCGGGCGCGGTGACCTCGCCGATCGCGGTGGCGAGCACGCCCCACTTGTCGGCGATCTTGAGTACCGCCTCGAGCTGGTCCGGGGCGACGACCAGCAGCATCCGCTCCTGGGACTCGCTGGCCAGGATCTCGTGCGGCTCCATCGATGGCTCGCGCAGCGGCACCCGCTCCAGCCACACCCGCATGCCGGTGCCGGCCGCCGCGGCGGTCTCGGTGAGCGCGCAGGTCAGGCCCGCGCCGCCGAGGTCCTGGATGCCGACGACCAGCTCGGCGTCGTAGAGCTCCAGGCACGCCTCGATGAGCAGCTTCTCGATGAACGGGTCACCCACCTGCACCGACGGGCGGCGCTGCTCGCTGCCCTCGTCGAAGGTGGCGCTGGCCAGCACCGACACGCCGCCGATGCCGTCCCGGCCGGTCTTGGCGCCCATCAGCACCACGACGTTGCCGGGGCCGGCGGCCTCCTTCTTCTGCAGCCGGTCGACCGGCAGCACGCCGAGGCAGAGCGCGTTGACCAGGGGGTTGCCCTGGTAGCAGGGGTCGAAGACCACCTCGCCGCCGATGTTCGGCAGGCCGAGGCAGTTGCCGTAGCCGCCGATGCCGGCGACCACGCCGGGCAGCACCCGCGCGGTGTCGGGGTGGTCGGCCGCGCCGAAGCGCAGCGGGTCCATCACCGCGACCGGACGCGCGCCCATGGCGAGGATGTCCCGCACGATGCCGCCAACGCCGGTCGCCGCGCCCTGGTACGGCTCGACGAAGCTCGGGTGGTTGTGCGACTCGACCTTGAAGGTCACGGCCAGCTCGTCGGAGACCTGCACCACGCCGGCGTTCTCGCCGATGCCGGCCAGCAGCCGGTCGCTCGGCGGGGCCTTCTCGCCGAACTGGCGCAGGTGCACCTTGCTCGACTTGTAGGAGCAGTGCTCGCTCCACATGATCGAGTACATGGCCAGCTCGGCCTGGGTGGGCCGGCGGCCGAGGATGTGCCGGATCCGGTCGTACTCGTCGTCGCGAAGACCCAGCTCCGCGTACGGCTGGAGTTCCTCCGGCGTGCCGGTGGCCCGGGGCACGGTGTCCACGCCCGTCTCCCGCAGGGCCGGGTCCGGATGGGTGGTCATGACCTCTCCTCGCTGCGCTCGCCGCCCAAGCGGCGGGTGAGCCGACCGATGATCCCGTCGCGCACGGTCACGCCGGGGCCCCCACCAGGTGCTTGAGCACCGAGGTGAAGAAGCCGAGACCGTCCAGGGAGGGGCCGGTGAGCGCCTCCACCGCGTGCTCGGGATGCGGCATGATGCCGACCACGTTGCCGGCCTCGTTGGTGATCGCGGCGATGTCACGCTGCGAACCGTTGGGGTTGCCGCCGAGGTAGCGGGCCACGACCCGGCCCTCGGCCTCGAGCCGGTCCAGCGTCGCCGGGTCGGCGACGTAGCAGCCCTCGCCGTTCTTGACCGGGATCAGCACCTCCTGGCCCGGCTGGAACGCGTTGGTCCAAGCGGTGCCCGCGGACTCGATGCGCAGGACCTGGTCCCGGTTACGGAAGTGCAGGTGCTGGTTGCGGGTGAGCGCCCCGGGCAGCAGGTGGGCCTCGCAGAGAATCTGGAAGCCGTTGCAGATGCCGAGCACCGGCAGGCCGCCCCGAGCGGCGTCCACGATCGTCTGCATCACCGGGGCGAACCGGGCGATGGCCCCACAGCGCAGGTAGTCACCGTAGGAGAAGCCTCCGGGCAGGACGACGGCGTCCACCCCGTGCAGCTGCGGGTCGCCGTGCCACAGCCGGACCGGCTCGGCGCCGGCGATCCGGACGGCCCGGGCCGCGTCCCCGTCGTCGAGCGAGCCGGGGAAGGTCACCACACCGACCCGGGCGATCACGGGTGCGCGTCCACGGTCTCGTCGGCCTCGACCAGGCGGACGGTGAAGTCCTCGATGACCGGGTTGGCGAGCAGTTTGTCGGCGATTTCCCGGGCCCGGTCCAGGTCCGGTTCACCGGTGAACTCGATCTCGATCCGCCTGCCGATCCGGACCGAGGCGACGTCGTTGACGCCGAGCCGGGGCAGCGCGTTTGCGACGGCCTGGCCCTGAGGATCCAGAATCTCGGGCTTGAGCATGACGTCGACGACGACGCGAGGCACTGGGCACTCCTGACTGTGTACGCAGTTGGGTGCCGACCCACAACGGGCGAGCGCAGCCAGCCTACCTGGCAGATTCCGCCTCGCCCGCACCGGCCGGGGACGGTTCGGGCGGTGATCGGCATTCCGGCGGTGCGGAGATGCGGGATGTCCCGGCTGTGGCGGAACGTCCCCGAGCAGGGAGTTCGCCACGCCCGGGGACGCCAAATCGTTACATCTACTAAACTCGATCAAATCCTTGCCGCGACCACCGACGGCCCCTACCCTACATCGACAAGGCTCGATGCTAAGCCGGCTGGGGGAACCGCACCCCCACCGGCTCGACCGACCCGGTGACCCCGGGTCCGTGAGGCAAGGAGTGTTCCCGATGCGTATCCGATCCCTGCTCGCCGTGCTCGGCACCGCCCTCGTGGGCGTGCTGGGCGCCGCCAGCGGCGCCGTCGCCGCCCCCGTCAGCCCGTACATCATCGGCGGTGGCACCGTCTCGTCTGCGCCCTGGGCCGCCGCGGTCTTCAGCAACGGCTCGTTCACCTGCTCCGGCAGCGTGATCGCCTCGTCGTGGGTGCTCACCGCCCGGCACTGCATCAGCGGCACCATGTCCGTCCGGGTCGGCAGCGTCTACTACGCCTCGGGCGGCACCACCCGCACCGTCAGCGCCACCTACACCCGCAACGACCTCGCGCTGATGCGCCTCTCCAGCCCGGTGACCACCTCCACCGTCTCGCTGGCCAGCAGCAACCCGCCGATCGGCTCCACCAACTCGATCTACGGCTGGGGCATGACCTGCAACAGCAACTGCAACCCGTCCAGCCAGCTCAAGACCGCCACCGTCCAGGTGACCAGCACCAGCGTCACCGACGCGTACGGCGGCCAGGCCATTCGCAGCACCCGGATCAACGGCAACGCCTGGAAGGGCGACTCGGGCGGCCCGCAGTTCTACAACGGCCTCCAGGTCGGTGTCGCCTCCACCGCCGACGGGGTGAGCATCCAGAACTACGCCAGTGTCGCGTACAACCGGTCCTGGATCACCTCGACGGCCGGTGTCTGACGGTTAGCGCCGGTCGCGGCGCGGATGGTCGGCCGCGCGCCGACCGTCCGCGCCGACCCGTTTCGCAGCATCCGATCAGGTGACCACGGCAGACGTTCGGGTCGCGGCCCGCCTGACAGCATCGAACCGTGCTGGTCGTGACGACGGATCAACTGCCCGGCTACGAGATCCGCCAGATCCTCGGCGAAGTGGTCTCCTCGATGGCGAGGACGCGCAACCCGTACCGCGAGGGGGTCAAGAACCTCCGCGGCGGTGCGTACGACCCGATGGCACCGGACAACCTCACCCGCTGGCGTACGGACTCGGTGGCTCGACTGGGCGAGGAGGCTCGCCGGCTCGGCGCGAACGCAGTGATCGGCATGCGCTTCGACAGCCGGGACTGCGGCGAGATGTGGATGGAGATCTGCGCGTACGGCACGGCGGTGATCGTCGTACCCAAGATGCCGGAGGCCATGCCCCCCGACCAGCCCATCGTCGCCGCCGACACCGCCACGGAGCCGGAGATCGCCTCCGCCCCCGGCGGCATCGCCGAACCCCCGAGCGCCCCCACCCTGTCGACTGCCGCCGAAACCCCCACCCCCAACCCCTGACCCGCACCCAGCGGGGTGGGGTGGGATGGGGTGGGGGGCTTGCGGGGGGGGTGGGGTTAGAGGATGGGGGGTGGGGTGTAGGCGGCCGCATGGGGGTGGGACTGGGCGATTTTGGAGATCCGGGCCGTTACTCGGTCCACCTGGGTGGGGGCGGCGCCGACGAAGGTGGTGCGGTCGGCGACCAGGGCGTCGATCTCGGCGCGGGTCAGGTTGAGGCGGCTGTCGGCGGCGAGGCGGTCGAAGAGATCGTTCTCGGCCGTGCCCTTCTCCCGCATGGCCAGCGCCACCGCGACCGCATGCTCCTTGATCACCTCGTGCGCGACCTCCCGGCCGACACCCCGCCGCACCGCCGCGACCAGGATCTTGGTGGTGGCCAGGAAGGGCAGGAAGCGCTCCAGCTCTCGGTTGATCACCGCCGGGTACGGGCCGAACTCGTCCAGCACGGTGAGGAAGGTCTGGAACAGCCCGTCGGCGGCGAAGAACGCGTCCGGCAGCGCCACCCGGCGCACCACCGAGCAGGAGACATCCCCCTCGTTCCACTGGTCGCCGGCCAGCTCGCCGACCATCGACAGGTAGCCCCGGATGATCACGGCGAAGCCGTTCACCCGCTCCGACGAGCGGGTGTTCATCTTGTGCGGCATGGCGCTGGAGCCCACCTGACCGGGCTTGAAGCCCTCGGTGACCAACTCCTGGCCGACCATCAGCCGGATCGTGGTGGCCAGCGACGACGGCGCGGCGGCCACCTGGGCCAGCGCGGCGATGACCGCCAGGTCGATCGAGCGCGGGTAGACCTGGCCGACGCTGTCCAGCACCCGACTGAACCCGAGGTGCTCGGCCACCCGGCGCTCCAACTCGGCCACCTTGTCGGCGTCACCGTCGAAGAGGTCGAGTTGGTCGGCGGCGGTGCCCACCGGGCCCTTGATGCCGCGCAGCGGGAACCAGTTGATCAGATCTTCCAGCCGCTCGTACGCGATCAGCAGCTCTTCTGCAGCGGAGGCGAAGCGTTTGCCCAGCGTGGTGGCCTGGGCGGCGACGTTGTGCGACCGGCCGGTCATCACCAGGCCGGAATACTCGTGGGCGTGCCAGGCGAGCCGCACCAGGGTGGCGACCACCCGATCCCGGATCAGCTCCAGCGAGGCACGGATCTGAAGCTGCTCGACGTTCTCGGTCAGGTCCCGCGAGGTCATCCCCTTGTGCACGTGCTCGTGCCCGGCAAGCGCGCTGAACTCCTCGATCCGGGCCTTCACGTCATGCCGGGTGACCCGCTCGCGTTCGGCGATCGAGGCCAGGTCGACGTCGTCGACCACCCGCTCGTACGCCTCGACCACCCCGTCCGGGACCGGTACGCCGAGATCCCGCTGGGCCTTGAGTACGGCGAGCCAGAGCCGCCGCTCCATCCGTACCTTCTCCTCGGGCGACCAGAGGGCGACCAACTCGGGCGAGGCGTACCGGTGGGCGAGCACGTTCGGGATCGTCGTCACGGCCCTGATTCTCCCGTACCCGCCGGTCGCCGCCACACCGGCCTGGGCCGGGCCCGCCTCACACCTGCGTTATCTCGTGCACGGTCGCGGTCACCACGAGAGTCTTCGTCTGCGTGCCCTGGGCGTTGGTGACCGTCAGCAGATAGGTGTGCCGCTGGGTGTCACCCTCGGACCCGGAGCAGGGGAAGTTCAACTCCCTGCTGCCGGCGGGCGGGAGGTTGTCCTCGTACACCCCCGGGCCGTCGACCGAGATGGCCACGGAGTCGACGTTACTGGCCTTCCACTCCACGACGACCGGCGTGCCCTCGATCGGATTCTTGCTGGTGCCGGACGTGCAGGACGGCTTCTGGGCGACCCGGAAATAGGCGATGGTGGGGCCGGCCGCCTTCGGCACGCTCGTCGTCGGCTTGCTGCCGGACTGCCCGCCGCTGCTGCCGGTGCCGCCACCCGTCGACCCACCGCCGTTCTGGCCGCCGCCGGTCGATCCACCGCCGTTCTGGCCGCCGGTCGCCCCGCCGTCGGCTGGCGTCGCCTCGTCGGTGTCGGGGGCGGCGGACTCGGCTGGCGTCGGGTCGCCGGCGGCCCCGGTGGGCGAGGCGGTGGCACCGGCGCTCTTCGTGCCGCTGGGCCCGCAGGCGGCCACCGCCAGCACGGCGGTCAGGGCGACGACGGTGGTGCGAAGCACAGCTTGACCGGGCATGACCGCTCCCTCATGAGTGCCGCCGCCGGTGACGTCCGAGCGGGCTGGCGTTCACGGTAAGGACGGCCGGCAAGCCCTTCCCGGCGCCGGATAAGGTAATCATCCTCCTGAGTCGACAAACAGGATTGGGGAAGCGTGTCCAGACTTACCGGCAAGGTCGCCCTGGTCACCGGCGGAAGCCGCGGTATCGGTGCCGCCGTCGCGCGCCGGCTGGCCGAAGACGGAGCCCACGTCGCCTTCACCTACCGCTCGGCCGAGGACAGCGCGAAGGCCGTGGTCGCCGACATCGAGTCGTACGGCCGCACCGGCCTGGCGATCCGGGCCGACAGCGCCGACGGTACGGCGGTGGTCGACGCGGTCGAGCAGACCGTCGCCGAACTGGGGCGCCTGGACATCCTGGTCAACAACGCCGGTGTCTTCTCGGCCGGGCCGATCGACAAGGTCAGCCTCGACTACCTCGACCTGGCCATCGCCGTACACGTGCGCGGGGCATTCCTGGCGGCCCAGGCGGCGGTGCGTCACATGGGCGACGGCGGGCGGATCGTCAACATCGGCAGCAGCTTCGCCAGCCGCGTCCCGGACCCGGGAGTCAGCGTCTACGCCATGACCAAGAGCGCGGTCAACGGCCTGACCCGGGCCCTCGCCCGCGAACTCGGCCCGCGCGGGATCACCGTCAACCTGCTCCTCCCCGGGTCGACCGACACCGACATGAACCCGTCGGACAGCACCAGCGCGGACGCCCAGCGGTCACACATTGCCCTCGGTCGCTACGGGACGCCGCACGACGTGGCGGCGACCGTCAGCCACCTGGTGGGCGAGGGCGGCCGGCACATCACCGGTGCATCGATCGCCATCGACGGCGGCTCCACCGCCTAATTGGTGGCGGGCGGCGCATTGAGCGGCAACCTGCGGTCACCGACACCGCCGGCGCACCGAGCCGGGTCACGGGGCGGGGCGGCCGGTGAGTGCGGTCCACAGTCCGTCACCGGCTTCGTCCTCGGTGTCGAAGCGCTGGCGGACGTCGTACACCCCGCGCTCGTAGAGGCCGATCTCCCAGCCGCCCCCGGGTGAGCGGCGGAGGAACCAGAAGTCGGGTGGGACCAGCCCATGCTCGTGTACGCCCTCCAGCTCGAACGCGTCCGGAGAGAGTCCCGCCGCCAGCAGGGCAGCGCGTACCTGGTGCCGGTCCACTCCCGACCTCCGGTCGAATTCGCTCAGCAGACGGTCAGCGAGACGGTGGTGCGGCCGGACGAGCTGCTCGTCGTGCCCGACTTCCGGGTCGATGGCTGGCTCGGCGGGCACGGTCCCCCGGTGGTGAAATTCTCCTCCACCAGATAGTTGTTGTGCAGCAGCCAGGTGATGTTCAGGGTGCCGCCGGCCTCGGGGAGGTACGCCGGGTTGAGCTGGAACTGCGTACCCATGCCAGGCTGGGCGAACCAGGGCGCGATCGGGCCGGAGTCGACGGGGAACGGCTTGAGCACGCAGTAGATGTGGTAGTTGGCCAGCGGCGCGTCGGCCGGGGTGTTCAAACTCTGCGGGGTGAGCGACCGCGAGCTGAACGGCGTGCCGAGTGGGGCGAGGAAGGCGCCGCCGGGGAAGCCGAAGCGGTCCAGCCGGTAGCCGGCGAGCAGGGTCTGCTTCTGCTTGATCGGTTTGCCGTCCGGGGCGATGACGAAGCCGCTGGCCGGCGGGTAGACGTAGGTGGCGGGGTTGCCGGTGGTGTACTGCGCCAGGAACTGGCTCTCGGTCAGCGCGCCGAACCGTTGGTATCCGGCGAGCAACGGCCCCACCGGTGGGTCGGTGGGCAGCTGGGCCGGGCCGAGCTGTGGGTTGTTGTCATAGAACTTCGTGGTCTGGGGGGCGTTCGGCGGCGTGCCGGGCCGGCAGAGACCCTGACTGGGCGGCGGCTGCGGTTGGCGGTCGCCCTGGTCGCCACCGGAAGCGCCGCCGGCCCTGAGGGCGGCGTTGGCGGCGAGGGTGGGCGCGGCGGGCGACTGGACGGACCCGGGTATCAGGGTCAGGGCCGCGCCGGAGATCACGGCGAGCAGCCAGCGACGATTTTTCACTAGGAACCTCCTGAAAAGGGACGATCGCGGCCCTCATCGTGCGGAAGTTTCCAACGTGAATGTGAGTGATTGTACCTTTCATTACCGGAAGGGGTTATCTGTGACCTGGGTACCGTAAAGGGGCGGTCAGCGCTCCAGGATCGCGGTCACGCCCTGACCGCCGGCCGCGCAGATGGAGATCAGGCCACGCCCGCTGCCCTTCTCGGCGAGCAGCTTGGCCAGGGTGGCCACGATCCGGCCGCCGGTGGCCGCGAACGGGTGCCCGGCGGCGAGCGACGAGCCGTTGACGTTGAGCCGATCCCGGTCGATCGCCCCGAGCGGCGCGTCCAGGCCCAGCCGTTCCTTACCGAACTCCGGCGACTCCCAGGCCGCCAGGGTCGCCAGCACCTGCGCGGCGAACGCCTCGTGGAGCTCATAGAAGTCGAAGTCCTGGAGGGTCAGGCCGGCCCGGGCCAGCATCCGGGGCACCGCGTACGCGGGGGCCATCAACAGCCCCTCGTCGCCGTGTACGAAGTCGACCGCGGCCGTCTCGCACCAGGTGAACCAGGCCAGCACCGGCAACCGGTGCTCCCGCGCCCATTCCTCGCTGGCCAGCAGGACCGTCGACGCGCCGTCGGTGAGCGGGGACGAGTTGCCCGCGGTCATGGTGGCCCGCTCGGCGTCCGGCCCCTTCGCACCGAAGACCGGCCGGAGCGCCCCGAGCTTCTCCAGGCTGGTGTCCGGGCGGAGGTTCTGGTCACGGGTCAGCCCCAGGTACGGGGTCATCAGGTCGTCGAAGAACCCCCGGTCGTACGCGGCGGCGAGCCGCTGGTGCGAGCGGAACGCCAGCTCGTCCTGGGCCTGCCGCTCGATGTTCCAGCGCAGCGCCGTCCGGGCGGCGTGCTCGCCCATGGACAGCCCGGTACGCGGCTCCGCGTTGCGCGGGATTTCCGGCTTGAACGGCTGGTGCGGGCGGAGCTTCCCGGCGGCCTTCAGCCGCGCGCCGAGGGTCCGGGCGGAGTTGAGCTGGAGCAGCGTGCGGCGCAGATCCTCATTGAGGGCCAGCGGCGCGTCCGAGGTGGTGTCCACGCCACCGGCGATGCCGACCTCGAGCTGCCCGAGCGCGATCTTGTTGGCAACCAGGATGACGGCTTCCAGCCCGGTGCCGCAGGCCTGCTGGATGTCGTACGCCGGGGTGTGCGGGTCGAGCTTCGAGCCGAGCACCGCCTCACGGGTGAGGTTGTAGTCCCGGGAGTGTTTGAGCACCGCCCCGGCGACCACCTCGCCGACCCGCTGCCCGGCCAGGCCGAACCGGGCGACCAGGCCGTCCAGTGCCGCGCCGAGCAGGTCGGCGTTGGACGCCTGCGCGTAGCGCGAGTTGGACCGGGCGAAGGGGATGCGGTTGCCGCCGATGACCGCGACCCGCCGGACACTCTGCACGATCGGCCTCCTCGAAGCTGTTGCCCGAACCCTACTCGCCAGTAGGCTACGCCTATGACCGACAGGTACGCGAGCTTCGTCCAGACGGGGGCCGGTCGCGCGCTGGTCAAGCGCCTCGGGCTGCCCGATCCGCCTCGACTGCGCCGACACACGCCGGGCGACCCGCTCGTTCCCGGGCCGGTCCTGCTCGGCAGCGCCACCGGCGGCCGGCTCGCCGAGCCGGTCGGCAGGATCCTGGCCGCCGCCGGGGTCGAGCTGGCCGACCCGGCCGCCACCGCACGCTTCGCCGCCCTGGTGTACGACGCCACCGGCGTCACCGACTCCACCGAGCTGCGTCAGCTCTACGACTTCTTCCACCCGCAGGCCCGCGCGCTGCTGCCCAGCGGCCGGGTCGTCGTGCTCGGCACCCCGCCGGCCGACTGCGGCTCGCCCCGAGAGGCGACCGCGCAGCGCGCCCTGGAGGGGCTGACCCGCAGCATCGGCAAGGAGTTCGGCCGGGGCGTCACCGCCCAACTGGTGTACGTCACGCCGTACGGGGACGCCGGCACCCCGGTCAGCCTGGAGTCCACCCTGCGCTTCCTGCTCTCCGGCCGGTCCGCGTACGTGTCGGGGCAGGTGATCCGGGTGGGCGCCGGCACCGCCACGGCGCCGGCCGACTGGGACCGGCCACTGGACGGGCAGGTCGTCCTGGTCACCGGCGCGGCGCGGGGCATCGGCGCGGCGCTCGCCCGGGTCCTAGCGCGGGACGGCGCCCGGGTCGTGGCGCTGGACGTCCCCGCCGCCGGGGACGCGCTGGCCGCGGTCGTCAACGAGATCGGCGGCAGCGCGGTGCAGCTCGACCTGACCGCGCCGGACGCCCCGACCCGGCTGGCCGAGCACCTGGCGACGCGGCACGGCCGGGTCGACGTGGTGGTGCACAACGCCGGCATCACCCGGGACAAGACCCTCGGCCGGATGGACGCCGACCGGTGGGACTCGGTCATCGACGTGAACCTCTCCAGCCAGGAGCGGATCAACGACGTGCTGCTGGAACGCGACCTGATCCCGGCCGGCGGGCGGATCGTCTCGGTCTCCTCGATCGCCGGCATCGCCGGTAACCGGGGGCAGACCAACTACGCGACCAGCAAGGCCGGGGTGATCGGCCTGGTCGACTCGCTCGCCCCGGTGCTGCGCGAGCGCGACATCAGCCTCAACGCGGTCGCGCCCGGGTTCATCGAGACCCGGCTGACCGCCCGGATGCCGCTGATGCTGCGGGAGGCGGGCCGGCGGATGAACAGCATGGCCCAGGGCGGCCTGCCGGTCGACGTGGCCGAGACGATCGGCTGGCTGGGCTGGCCGGCGACCGGCGCGGTCAGCGGCAACCTCGTCCGGGTCTGCGGCCAGAGCCTGCTGGGGGCATGATGGCGCGACGCGAGCAGCGAGATCTGCCCCGGATGCCGGCGACCGGCGCACTCTATCGGCGCGCCCTGCTCGGGGCGCTGCCCGGCCTGGGCGGGCGGCGCAGGCCAGAGCTGCCCGAGGTGGAGCTGACCGTCAGCGGGGTGACCGTCGACCGGACGCACCTGGCCGACTACGACCGGGTCTGCGGGTTCCGGCTCACCGACCGGCTGCCGGCGACGTACCTGCACGTGCTGGGCTTTCCGCTGGCGCTGCGGCTGATGACCTCGGCGGAGTTTCCCATCCCGCTGACCGGGGTGGTGCACGTGGCGAACCGGATCACCGTGCACCGGCCCATCGAGGCCGGCGAGCCGCTGGACTTCCGCACGTACGCGGAGAATCTGCGCCCGCACGAGCGGGGCCGGCAGCTCGACGTGGTGCTGATCGGCTCGGTCGGCGGCGAGAAGGTCTGGCGGGGTGTCTCGACGTACCTGGGGAAGGAGCGGAAGGCCGGCGGCGGCCCGGGGCGCGACCGGCGTGACCGGCCGAGCACGCCGGCCGGGTCGGCGCAGTGGCGGGTGACCCCACGGGTGGGGACCGACTACGCCCGGGTCTCCGGGGACCACAACCCGATCCACACCTCCCGGCTCGGGGCACGCCTGTTCGGCTTCCCCCGCCCGATCGCGCACGGCATGTGGAGCAAGGCGCGTTGCCTGGCCGCGCTGACGGACCGGCTGCCGGAGGCGTACACGGTGGAGGTGACGTTCAAGCTGCCGGTGCCGTTGCCGTCCACGGTGGCCTTCACCGCCACCACGACCGGCCCGGCCTGGGACTTCGCCCTGCACGACGCCCGTTCCGGCAAGCCGCAGCTCGTGGGCACTGTCGGCTGTTAATAGGGGTCCCCTGCTCTACCGGACGCGTTAACAGGGGGCCCCTCCTTACGCCTTCGGCGGGTGCCAGGTGGTGCCGCGTAGTAGTTGGTCGGCGCCGAGCCAGGCGACGTTCATCATCCGGGTGGCGGTCTGCTCGGGGTCCGCCTCCGGGTGGTCGGCGAGCCAGTCGGCCAGCGACTCGCTCGCGCCGACCAGGGCGTACGCGACGACCTCCAGATCGGTGGCGGCCACCTCGCGCCCACCGGCCCGCAGCGCGTGGTCGAGCATCCCCGCGACCACCTCGACCAGTTGGTTGCGCATGGCGGCCAGTTCGGCGGCGAACGGCCGCTCGCCGCGGGCCTGGCGGTAGAGCACCGCCCAGCCGTCCCGGTGTGCGCCGACAAAACCGAAGAAGGCGCGCAGCCCGCGCCAGAGCCGCTCGTCGACGGGCAGGTCGGGGGCGGCCGCGCCGGCGATGGCCGCCATCATCCGGGTGCCCTCGCGGTGCAGGCAGGCGACGAAGAGCTCTTCCTTCGTGCCGAGATACGCGTAGACCATCGGCTTGGAGATGCCGGCGTCGTCGGCGATCTCGTCCATGCTGGCGGCGTGAAAACCCCGGCGTGAGAACACTTTGACCGCCGCGTCGAGCATCTGCTGCTCGCGTACGGCTCGGGGCAGGCGCTTGAAGGTGGGCAGGCCGGACACCTTGCGAGCATACCTACTCCGACGTAAGGTTACGCCCGAGTAACCATGTCGGCTCGCCGCGAGAGGTGCATCCCATGACGGACTTCGACCCGGCCAACTTCGCGAACCTCAGCCCGAAGGAGTTCGCGCAGCTGGTCAAGTCCACCCCCGACGACAAAATCGCCGAGGTCATGTCCGGCGACACGCGCGGCAAGATTCTGAACGAGGTCTTCGAGCGCATGCCGTCGCTGTTCCGGGCCGACCGCGCCGGCTCTACCAACGCGGTCATCCACTGGGGCATCACCGGCCGCGCCGACGGTGGCACCGACACCTACGAGATCGTCGTCGAGAACGGCACCTGCGCCGTCTCGAACACCCCGTCGCGGGACCCGAAGCTCAGCCTGACCATGGGCCCGGTCGACTTCATGAAGATCATCTCCGGCGGCGGCAACCCGGTCATGATGTTCATGACCGGCAAGCTGAAGGCCAAGGGCGACCTGGGCCTCGCCGCCAACATCGCCAACCTGTTCGACATCCCCAAGGCCTGACATGGCCGAGTTCTCGCTCGACCTGAACGAGGAACAGCGGGATCTCCGCGACTGGGTGCACGGCTTCGCCGCCGACGTCGTGCGCCCGGCCGCGGCCGAGTGGGACGCCCGCGAGGAGACCCCCTGGCCGATCATCCAGGAGGCGGCGAAGGTCGGGCTGTACGGCTTCGAGTTCCTCGCCACCTGCTGGGCCGACCCCACCGGCCTCTCCCTACCGATCGCCAGTGAAGAGCTGTTCTGGGGCGACGCCGGCATCGGGCTGAGCATCTTCGGCACCTCGCTGGCCGTCGCCGCCATCTACGGCGCCGGCACCCCCGACCAGCTCGTCGAGTGGGTGCCGCAGTGCTTCGGCGAGGTAGACCAGCCGGCGGTCGCCGCCTTCTGCAGCACCGAGCCGGAAGCCGGCTCGGACGTCGGGGCCATGCGCACCCGCGCGGTCTACGACGAGGCCGCCGATGAGTGGGTGCTGAACGGGCAGAAGGCGTACGCCACCAACGGCGGGATCGCCGGGGTGCACGTGGTCACCGCCTCGGTCGAGCCGGAGCTGGGCTCGCGGGGCCAGGCGGCGTTTGTCATACCGCCGGGCACGCCCGGGCTGACCGCCACCCGCAAGCTGCGCAAGCTCGGGCTGCGCGCGTCGCATACCGCCGACGTCTTCCTCGACGACGTACGGGTGCCGGGGCGCTGCCTGCTCGGCGAGCGGGAGGCCCTGCTGGCCCGGCTCGACCGGGCCCGCTCCGGGCAGCGCGCCACCGGCCAGGCGGCGATGCGTACCTTCGAGCTGACCCGCCCGACCGTCGGCGCGCAGGCGCTCGGCGTGGCCCGCGCCGCGTACGAGTACGCCCTGGACTATGCCCGGGAACGAGTCCAGTTCGGCCGACCGATCCTTGAAAATCAGGCGGTCGCGTTCGCGCTCGCCGACATGAAGATGGAGATCGACGCGGCCCGCCTGCTGGTCTGGCGGGCCTCCTGGATGGGTCGCAACAACCGGCCGTTCACCGCGGGCGAGGGCTCGATGTCCAAGCTCAAGGCCGGCGAGGTGGCCGTCTCGGTCACCGAGAAGGCGGTCCAGTTGCTCGGCGGCGCCGGCTTCCTGCGCGACCACCCGGTGGAGCGCTGGTACCGGGACGCCAAGATCTACACCATCTTCGAAGGCACCTCCGAGATCCAGCGACTGGTCATCTCCCGGGCCATCTCCGGGATGCAGATCCGCTGACCCACCGAGGAGGGCTGTGGCATGGACCTGCCGTTCATCGTCGCCACGCTGACCCGACGCGGACTACTCAACCCGGGTCACCCGATCCGGGTCGCCGCCCAGCTAGGCGCGCTGCGCAGGTGGGGCTGGGGCCTTGCCGGCGAGCTGCGCCAGGCCGCCGCGCGCGACCCGGGGCGGGTCGCCGTGGTCGACGAGCACGGTGCCACGCTGACATACCAGGAACTGCTGGTCCGCGCGGAGCGGCTGGCCCAGTCGATGCGGGCCGGTCTCGGCGTCCGGACCGGCGACCGGGTCGGCCTGCTGTGCCGCAACCACCACGGGCTGATCGAGGCGATCGTCGCGGCGATGCTGCTCGGCGCGGACGCCGTACTGGTCAACACCGGGCTCTCCGCGGCGCAGCTCGCCACCGTGACCCAGGAGCAGTCGTTGCGGGTGCTGGTGCACGACACCGAGTTCGCCGAGCAGGTCCTCGGCCTCCCCGCCGACGTGCACCGGGTCGACGAGCACGGCCGGGAGGAGCTGATCGCGGGTGCCCTGCCCGGAACCCAGCTCCGGCCGCCGGAGCGGGACGGCCAGACCATCGTCCTCACCTCCGGCACCACCGGAGCGCCCAAGGGTGCCCGCCGGCCCACGCCGAACGGCTTCGGCCCACTCGTGTCCATCATCGACCGGATCCCGCTGCACGCCCGGGACACGGTGATGATCGCCGCGCCCCTCTTCCACACCTGGGGGTACGCGGCCCTTCAGGTGGCCTTCGCGCTGCGCTCCACCGTCGTGCTGCACCGCCGGTTCGACCCGGCCGCCACGCTGGCCGCCCTGGCGGAGCAGCCCTGCGACGCGCTCTTCGCCGTACCGGTGATGCTGCAACGGCTGATGGAGCTGCCGCCGCCGGACCACCGGCCGCCGCTGAAGGTGGTCGCGGTCAGCGGCTCGGCGCTGCCCGGCGGGCTGGCCACCGCGTTCATGGACCGCTACGGCGACGTCCTCTACAACCTCTACGGCTCGACCGAGGTCTCCTGGGCGTCCATCGCCGACCCGGCCGACCTGCGCCGAGCGCCCAGCACCGCCGGCCGGCCGCCGCACGGCACCCGGCTGGAGATCCTGGACCAGGCCGGCGCGCCGGTCCCCGGCGGCCAGGTCGGGCGGATCTTCGTGGGCAACGAGATGCTCTTCGAGGGATACACCTCCGGGGCCGGGCGGGAGCGCCGCGACGGCCTGCTGGACACCGGTGACCTGGGCCGGATCGACGCCGACGGTCTGCTCTTCGTCGACGGACGAGCCGACGACATGATCGTCTCCGGTGGAGAGAACCTCTTCCCCGCCGAGGTGGAGGACCTGATCGCCCGGCTGCCCCAGGTACGCGAGGTCGCGGTGATCGGCGTACCCGACCCGGAGTACGGCCAGCGGCTCGCCGCGTTCCTGGCCCTGCAACCCGGCGAGACGCTCGACCCGGAGGCGATCCGCGAGTACGTGCGGCACTACCTGGCCCGCTTCTCCGTGCCCCGGGACGTGGTCCTCGTGAAGTATCTGCCCCGCAACGCCACCGGCAAGGTGCTCGGCCACGAACTGCGCCGCTACTACGGCTGAGACCGGGGCCGGTCACGGATAGACGGTCAGCCCGGGAGCCTGCCCCAGCCGAACCAGCTGTGCCATGTCGAGCAGCGGCTGCGGGGCTGAAATCACCCTCACCCCCGAACCGGGCTGCGGCGTCTGGTTGTTGGTCATCAGCATCACCGACGTGCCGTCCGCCCGACTCACCAGGACGGCCCGCCGCCTCGGCGGCAGCTCGGCCAGCAGGGCGAGGACGGTGATCCGTTCGGCGGTCTCCTCGGCCACCGGGCGGACGACGGAGTCCGGCACCTCCGCCCACGCGGCCTCCCGCCGCCACGGCCGGCGGCGCTCGTCCAGCCAGGCTCGCAGCAGGGTGCGCCGGACGTACGCGTCCGGACTGTCCATGGCGGACACCCGTCGCCAGTGTCGCAGCAGCTTCACCAACGCCGTCGACACCAGATCGTCGGCGGTGTGCCAGTCGCCGCACAGCAGGTACGCGGTCCGCCGCAACGGTTCCAGACGCGCCGCGACGTACTCGCGATAGCCCTCGACATCTACCGGCAGCCCGGCCACCTCCTCGCCTCACCGCTCAAACGGAGGCGACGGCGCCCGGGGTTGCCCGGTCAGGCGGGGATGTCGATCCGACCGTCCACTGCGGCGGCGGCGATGTCGGTGCGGTGGTGCGAGCCGGCCAGCTCGATGCCGCGTACCAGGTCGTAGGCGGCGTCCCGGGCGGCGGCCAGGTCGGGGCCGGTGGCCGTACCGCACAGGACCCGGCCCCCGGCGGAGCGCAGGGTGCCGTCGGCGTCCCGGCGGGTGCCGGCGTGGATGACCCCGGCACGGTCCGCACCGGTGATCACATCGCCGGTACGCGGCGCCGCCGGGTAACCCTCGGCCGCCACCACGACGGTGACCGCGGCAGCGTCCCGCCAGCGCAGCGGCGGGTGCTCGGCGAGGGTGCCCGTGGCGGCGGCGTGCAGCAGCCCGGCGAGCGGCGTCTCCAGCAGGGCGAGGACGACCTGGGTCTCCGGATCGCCGAAGCGGGCGTTGAACTCGATCACCCGAGGGCCGGCGGTGGTGATCGCCAGGCCCACGTAGAGCAGGCCGGCGAAGGGCGTGCCCCGGCGGCGCAGCTCGGTCAGGGTCGGGTGCACGACGTCGCGCATCACCTCGTCGACCAGGCCGGCCGGAGCCCAGGGCAGCGGCGCGTACGCACCCATGCCGCCGGTGTTCGGTCCGGTGTCGTCGTCGCCGACCCGCTTGAAGTCCTGTGCCGGCAGCAGCGGCAGCGCCGCCTCGCCGTCGGTGACCACGAACAGAGAGACCTCGGGCCCGGCCAGATATTCCTCGATCACCACCCGGCCGCACTCCTGTGCGTGCTCTTCGGCGGCGGCCCGGTCGGTGGTCACCACGACGCCCTTGCCGGCGGCCAGCCCGTCGTTCTTCACCACGTACGGCGGCCCGAACTCGTCCAGCGCCCGGCCGACGCTCTCCGCGTCGGTGCAGGTGTACGCCCGGGCGGTGGGCACGTCGGCGGCGGTCATCACGTCCTTGGCGAACGTCTTGGAGCCCTCCAGCCGGGCGGCCTCCGCCGACGGGCCGAACGCGGGGATGCCCTTGGCGCGGACCGCGTCGGCCACCCCATTGACGAGCGGCGCCTCGGGCCCGATCACCACCAGATCGGCGCCGACCTCAACCGCGAGCGCCGCAACGGACGCCGGATCGGCCGCGTCAACATCCCGCAGGTCAGCGACGGCAGCAATCCCCGGATTCCCCGGCGCCGCGATCAACTCCGTGACCGCCGGATCCCCAACCAACCCGAGCGCGAGCGCATGCTCCCGCCCACCACTCCCGACAAGAAGAACCCGCACAACCCGGCATCCTACTGCCCCCACCACCCCACCCCGTTGATCATGATGTTGGCGGCACATGTCGAGATCCACTCCGCCGCCAACCTCATGATCAACGAACAGGTCCCGTGGGGTCAGGGAAGAAGGGGGTGACGGAGGACGTTCTCTTCGCGGCCGGGGCCTACTCCGATGACGCTGACGCGGGTGCCGCAGAGTTCTTCGATGCGGGCGATGTACCTGCGGGCGTTCTCGGGGAGCTCTTCCTCGGTTCTGGCCTCGGTGATGTCCTCCCACCAACCGTCCAGTTCTTCATAGATCGGGGTGGCGTGGTGGAAGTCGGTCTGTGTCATCGGCATGTCGTCGAACCGCTCGCCGTTGATCTCGTACCCGACGCAGATCGGCACCTTCGGCAGGCCGGTGAGCACGTCCAGCTTGGTGATGACCAGATCGGTGACGCCGTTGAGGCGGCACGCGTACCGGGCGACGACCGCGTCGAACCAGCCGCAGCGGCGCTCCCGGCCGGTCGTCGTGCCGTACTCGTGGCCGATCTTGCGCAGGTGCTGGCCGTTCTCGTCGAACAGCTCGGTCGGAAACGGACCCGAGCCCACCCGGGTGGTGTACGCCTTGCTCACCGCGATGACCTTGGTGATCGCGGTCGGCGGGATGCCCGCGCCCACGCACGCCCCACCCGCCGTCGGATTCGACGAGGTGACGAACGGGTACGTGCCGTGGTCCATGTCGAGCATGGTGGCCTGAGCGCCCTCCAGCAGCACCGTCTCGCCGCGGTCCAGGGCGTCCCAGAGCATCACCCGGGTCTCCGCGATGTACGGCCGGAGCCGCTCCGCATAGCCCAGGTATTCCTCGATCGTCGCGTCGACGTCGATCGCCTTGCGGTTGTAGACCTTGAACAGCACCTGGTTCTTCTCGCGGAGCGCCAACTCCAGCTTCTTACGCAGGATGCCAGGGTCGAGCAGGTCCTGGAGCCGGATCCCCATCCGGGCGACCTTGTCCCCGTACGCGGGCCCGATGCCCCGGCCGGTGGTGCCGATCCGGGACGAGCCGAGGTAGCGCTCGACCACCCGGTCCAGCGCGCGGTGGTGCGGCATGATCAGGTGCGCGTCACCGGAGATACGCAGCCGGGATACGTCCACGCCCCGCTCGGCGAGCCCGTCGATCTCCTGCAGCAGCACCTTCGGGTCGACCACCACACCGTTGCCGATGACGATCATCGCGCTCGGTGACAGCGCACCGGACGGCATGAGGTGCAACGCGTACTTCTGGCCGTCCGGGGTGATCACCGTGTGCCCGGCGTTGTTGCCGCCGGAGTAGCGCACCACGTAGTCAACCCGCTCGCCCAGCAGGTCGGTAACCTTGCCCTTGCCCTCGTCGCCCCACTGGGCACCGAGGAGCACGATCGCTGGCATCTTCTTCGCCTCCAGAAGGCTCGGGTGCCAGGTGGCGACCGGTCAGCGAGCCCGGGGTGTCAGGCTAACAAGAGGTAACGGCGGGACCGGCAGGGGTTCGTCGAGAAGCAGGAGGCTCCTTCGTGTACGACGTGGTGCTACTCACCCTCGACTCGGGGCGGGACGCGCCCGGTGGAGGCTGTGGCAGCGGTGGAGCCTGCTGCGGTGGCGCCGACGAGGCCGCCGAGGCCCAGCCCGCGGAGCGCTGCGAGACGCCGCGCGTACCAGTGCTGGCCTGCGCGGACGCCCTGACCGCCCGCGGTGCCCGGGTGGAGACGGTGACCGCCCACTCCGACGCCGAGATCGACGAGGTGCTGGCCCGCCTGGACGGGCCGGTGCGCCCCGACGGCCTCACCTGGCCGGATCCGGACACCAAGACCCGGCTGGTGGTCGCCACGGCCACCGACGGCCAGTTGCGCGCCGTGCTGCGCCGGCTGGTTCGGCGGTACGCTCCGCCGCCCAGCCGCCGCCCGGCCGACCTGCCCGACAACCGGACCGTCCCCGACCTGCCGCCGATCGGCGTGCTCCCGCTCGACCCGGCGCGGAGCGGGACGGCGCGGGACCTGGCCGCGCAGCTCGGGCTGCCCCGCGACCCGGCGGCGGTGGCCGACGCCGTGCTGGACGGCACGGTCCGCCGGCTCGACCTGCTGCGCAACGACGGCGGTTCGGTGACCCTGGACGGCGCGCTGCTCGGCGCGGCCGACGAGACCGGCCGCCCGCTGCACTGGCGGGCTCGGGTCGAGGTCGACGACAAAGTCCTCTCCCACGGCGAGGACCCGATCATGGCCTGCGCGATCGGCAACGCCGGCGGGTACGCACGCCTGAACGACGTGACGCTGTTGGCCGAACCGGACCCGACCGACGGCCAGGTCGAGGTGGCGGTGGCCGTGCCCGTGGTCACCCGGTCCGCACTGGGCCGCAAGCGGGTACGCCTCGAGGTGCGCCGGGCCCGGGGGCGGGCGGTGGCGGTGGTGCCACGCGACGAGAAGGTGCCCTTCCTCGACGACGGCGTCGAGGGGGAGTTGAACCGAAAGCGGTCCTGGTGGACCGAGCCGGGCGCCTGGGCGGTCTGGACGGCCTGACCCCCTTCGATCCGATCGGGCCACCCGGCAAACCGGACCGCCTATCCTCGGCGGGAGGAGTGGGGAGGAACCGTGGTGCACGAGAACGCCGACCGGGCCCACGTGCCGGGCCAGCCACAGGTGCCCGAGCGGGACATCGAGCCGCTCTGGCCGTCGGGTCCGACCGACCCGGCCGCTGCCGAACCGCCCTGGGCGGCGCCCCAGCCCGCCGCGCCGGTCTGGCCCTCCCCTGCCACGATGGCCACGCCTCCGACGACCGCCCGGCCACCGGCGCCGCCGGTCGACCCGGCCGCCGGACCGGCACCGGACCGGCCGCCGCCGGACGCCGGCAACGAGATACCCGCACCGCGCAGCGCACCGCCGCCGCCGCCGGTCAGCCTGGATCAGCCAGCCGTCGACGGGCCCACGGACGCGCCGCAACCGGCCGGGCAGCCGACCACCGACGGTTCGGCCGGCATACCGGCGGACGGTTCCGACCAGTGCGGTAAGCCTGCGGCAGCTGTCGGCGGCCGGACCGAGTCGCCGTGGGCACAGCCGCCGCAGCGGTTCGCCAGTTCAGCGAGCGAACCCGCCGTAGAGCCGGTGCCGCCGCCGAGCGCAGCCAAGCCGGCAGAGCAGCTCGCCGCCGAGCCGGTCACGCCCGCCGCCGGGGCGGCTTCGCCCGCCGCCGGGGCGGCTTCGCCCGAGTCGGTGAGCGGCGGGACAGCGGGCGGTGGCGGCTCGCCCGAGCGTCCGGCGCCGCGGCTCGGGCCGTTTCCGCCCGCGCCGGGCGTACCGCAACGGTTGTATGGTGGCGGCGCGGCACCCCCGCCGGGACCGGTCGCATACGGCCAGCCGGCCGGATATGGACAACCGGGTTATCCGACGGCGCAGGCGTATCCACCGCCACCGCAGGCGGATGGGCCGGTTCCGCCGGGCTGGTATCCGCCGGCCTGGCCTCAGCAGGGTGGCCCCGCGCCGCAGCAGGGTGCTCCGCCCGGGCCACAGCAGCCCGCCCCGCCCGGGCCGCAGCAGCCGGCCCCCGCCGCGTACCCGGAGCCGGTCTGGGCCCCGGAGCACGGGGCCACTCCGACGGCCGAGGACTTCGCCCGCCGCCGCCAGGCCAGGCCGGCTGATCCGGTGGCCACCATGGGCGTCCGGGCGGTGGTGAACCGGATCGGCCTGGTCCGGCTTTCACCCGGACGGCACGAGCAGGAGGTGAAGCGGGACGTCGAGATGGTCCGGCGTAACTTCGGCGGGCTGCGCCAGGTGACAGTGGTCAACCCGAAGGGCGGCGCCGGCAAGACCGTCGCCATCCTGCTGCTCGCGATGACCTTCGGCCAGAAGCGCGGCGGGTACGTGCTGGCCTGGGACAACAACGAGACCCAGGGCACCCTGGGCATGCGGGCACAGCAGGACTTCCACTCTCGTACGGTCCGGGACATGCTGCGTGACCTGGGGCAGTTCCAGGGTCCGCACGGCCGGGTCGGTGACCTGTCGCAGTACGTCCGCTCACAGGGCGAGGGAATGTTCGACGTGCTCGCCTCGGACGAGTCGGCGACCGGTGGGGAGATGCTCACCGCCGCCGCGTTCGCCGAGATCCGCGAGGTGGTCAGCCGGTTCTACAAACTGATCTTCGTAGATACCGGGAACAACGTCCGAGCCCAGAACTGGCAGGCCGCGATGGACGCCACCGACCAACTCGTGGTCACCATGTCGGCCCGGAACGACTCGGCGGAGACGGCTGCCCGAATGCTCGACCACCTGGAGCAGAGCGGGCGGCAGCGACTGGTCCGGCAGGCGGTGACGGTGGTGTCGATGCCACCGTCGCGCAAGGAGATCGATCTGCCGGCGATCCAGACGCACTTCGCGGCTCGTACCCGGGCCGTGCTGCTGGCACCGTACGAGCGGCTCATCGACACCGGCGAGCCGATCCGGTACGGGCAGCTCTCCTCGGCGACCCGGGACGCCTGGCTGAAGATCGCCGCTGCGGTCGCCGAGGGGCTGTAGTTCCGGCGACGGCCGACCCGGCCCGGGTGGTCGGACCGGCCGTCGGCGCGAATCAGTGGCTGGCCACGGCGTCCGCGGCGGCCGGGTCGCAGTCGCGGAGGAACTGGGCACAGCGGGCCGCCTCGTCCGCCTCGCCGATCTCTCCTGCGGCGCGGGAGAGCACGTAGAGGCAGCGGAGGAAGCCCCGGTTGGGCTTGTGCGACCAGGGCACCGGACCGTGACCCTTCCAGCCGCTGCGGCGCAGCTGGTCCAGGCCCCGGTGGTAGCCGGTACGCGCGTAGGCGTACGCCGCCACGACCTGGCCCTCGGCGAGCGCCCGGGTGCCGAGCGCCGCCCAGGCCGCGCTGTGGCTCGGAAATTCGCCCGCCACCTCGGCGTACGCCTCGTCGGTGTCCTGCTCCGCGGCGGCGGCCAGCGCGGCGTCGGCCTCCTCGTGCGCGGGCAGGAGGGTGGCCGGTGGCTCAGGCAAGAGGTTCTGCATCGCCCCATTCAACCCGCTTCGCGGCCGCCCGCGCGAGAGGGTCCGGCGACCTGGTCAGCTAAACGGCTGAGGCTTTCGTCACGCCTGCGGTGTCGGCACACGTACCGGCGGCCCATGCCGCGCCGCGCTGTTATCCACTACAAATACAGATCCGGAGCCTCCCCAGGACCCGGTTACGCAGGAGCCCGGCGGCCTGGCCGCCGGGCTCCTGTCCGTGCCGGAGGTGTGCCGGCTTGCCCGGCTCGGGCAGCATGAGCCCGTGCCGACCCCACCTCCCGCGGACGTCATCGAGCCGCGCGACACCAGCACCGACGAGGTCCAGACCCGGGCCGACTTCGATCAACGGATGGCCAGGGGAACCCTCGCCGGCCTGATCGTCCAAGGGCTGCGCCTCGACCTCGATCCGGTTCCCGACCTGCGCGACGTCGAGGTGCACGGCGCCCTCTTCGTCGGCTGCCGGTTCGCCAACCGGGAAGTCGGCGCGGACCTGGTCCGGCGCGGCGCGAACGTGGTTCCGCCCTTCTCCGGGCTGCCCTATTCGACCCAGCCGGCCCACCTCTACACCGCCGACGACCTGGCCGCGGGCTTCGCCGACGGCGGCTTCGCGGCGATGTACGACACCCGGGTGTACGCGCACTACCGGGCGCACGGCGGCGCGCTGCCGGACGTCCGAGAGGCGCTCGGCCAACGACTGCACGACCACGGGGTGGACAACGCCCTGGTCGACGCCACCCGGACCTGGCTGGCGGTGCACGGTCCCCAGTCCGTGGTGGGCGTGATGGGCGGGCACGCGGTGCCGCGCGGCAGCGCCGCGTACCGGACGGCGGCGGTGCTGGGCTGGGAGCTGGCGCGGGCCGACCGGCTGGTGGTGACCGGCGGCGGCCCCGGCGTGATGGAGGCGGCCAACCTGGGCGCGTTCCTCGCGGCCTGGCCGGCGGAGGAGCTGACCGCGGCGGTCGATCTGCTCGCCACCGCCCCCGACTTCACCGACCACGACCGCTACACGGAAGTGGCGCTGCGGGTGCGGGAAAGGTACGCGGCCGGCCCGGCCCTGCCGAGCCCGCGCCCGGCCGCCACCGGCACCGAGTGGGCCCGGTCGGGCGGGCTGGCCATCCCCACCTGGCTGTACGGGCACGAGCCGGCGAACCTGTTCGCCGGGCGGATCGCCAAATATTTCTCGAACGCGATCCGGGAAGACACCATCCTGCGGTTGGCCCGGGGCGGGATCGTCTTCGCGCCCGGCCGGGCCGGGACGGTGCAGGAGGTGTTCCAGGCGGCCACCAAGACCTACTACGGCACCGACGGCGCGAGCGGGGCATACGTCTTCCTGGACCGGGCCTACTGGACCACCGACCTGCCGGTCGAGTCGCTGCTGCGCCCGCTGCTGGCCGCCTCCCCGTTCGGCGACCTGTCGGCCACGGTGCACCTGACCGACGACGTGCACGAGGCGGTCCGCGTGCTCACCGCCGCATAAAGGGAGAGGCCCCCTATTAACAGACGTCTGTTAATAGGGGGCCCTCCTTTCAAAGCGTCACTTCATCTTGGTGCCGGTGGAGCGCAGGGCCTCGCAGGCCTCGACGACCCGGGCGGCCATGCCGGCCTCGGCGGCCTTGCCCCAGACGCGAGGGTCGTACATCTTCTTGTTGCCGACCTCGCCGTCGACCTTGAGCACGCCGTCGTAGTTACGGAACATGTGGTCCGCCACCGGCCGGCTGAAGCAGTACTGGGTGTCGGTGTCGATGTTCATCTTCACCACGCCGTAGTCCAGCGCCTCGCGGATCTCCGACAGCAGCGAGCCGGAACCGCCGTGGAAGACCAGGCTGAGCGGCTTCTCCTTGCCGTACTTGGCGCCGACCGCCACCTGGATGTCGTGAAGCACCTCGGGGCGGAGCTTGACGTTGCCCGGCTTGTAGACGCCGTGCACGTTGCCGAAGGTCAGCGCCGCCATGTAGCGGCCCTTCTCGCCGAGGCCGAGCGCGTCGACCATGGCCAAACCGTCCTCGACGGTGGTGTAGAGCTTCTCGTTGATGGCGTTCTCGACGCCGTCCTCCTCGCCGCCGACGACGCCGACCTCGATCTCGAGGACGATCTTGCCCTTGGCGGCTTCGGTGAGGAGCTGCTCGGCGATCTCCAGGTTCTCCGCCACCGGCACGGCGGAGCCGTCCCACATGTGCGACTGGAACAGCGGCTCCTCGCCGCGCTGCACCCGCTCCTGGGAGATGCCCATCAGCGGCCGGACGAACTTGTCCAGCTTTTCCTTCGGGCAGTGGTCGGTGTGCAGCGCGATGTTGACCGGGTAGTTCTTCGCCACCTCGTGGGCGTACTTGGCGAACGCGACCGAACCGCTGACCATGTCCTTGACGGACGGGCCGGAGAGGTACTCGGCGCCACCGGTGGAGACCTGGATGATGCCGTCACTCTCCGCGTCGGCGAAGCCCTTGAGCGCCGCGTTCAGCGTCTGAGAGGAGGTCACGTTGATCGCGGGGTACGCGAACCGGCCGGCCTTGGCCCGGTCGAGCATCTCCGCGTAAGCCTCGGGGGAAGCGATGGGCATGTCGAACGCTCCTTACTTACCGCTCTCGGCCCGTGCGGGCCGCTGTCTTCCTTGGTGCGCCGGACCGCGCTGTCCATCGCGGGCAGTATCCCGTAGCTGACGGCGACGGGCACAACCGGCCCGCTCACCGGTACCTCCGACGGTCCGGCACCACGATGCTGATCACCCAGCTGACCACAGCCACCACGATGGCCCCCCAGAAGGCGGACCAGAAGCCGTCGACGTGGAACGGCAGGTGCAGCTCCCGCGCGATCCAGTTGGTGAACAGGAACAGCAGGGCATTGACCACGAGCGCGAACAGCCCGAGGGTGAGCAGGTAGAACACGCAGCCGAGCACCTTGATGACCGGTTTGAGCACCGCGTTGACCACGCCGAAGATCAGCGCCACCACGAGCAGCGTGAGCGCGGTGTCCGTGATGTCACGGCCGGTCACCTTCACTCCGGGCACGATCATCGTGGTGATCCACAACGCGATCGCAGTGATCGCCAGTCGGACCAGGAAGCCCACGTCCCCCATCCTGGCACCGGTCACCTCGGCAGGAGGCGCAATCCACCGACTCCGGCCCGGCACCGAGCGGGAAGCGGAGCCAGCCCGTACGGTGTGGTGGTGACCGTCCGCACCGAGATCCCCGGGAGGGACGATGGGTCAGCCCGACGAGGACTTCGCCCCGAGCGACCACCTCGCTCCGGAAGAGCGGAACCTGGAGGCGGAGCCGGCCGACGCGGTTGAACAGGCAGCGGTGATCAACCCGGAGGACGGCGAGACCGAGCCGTACCGCGGCCTGGAGGCCGGCGACTGGGACGCGATGGAGCAGGCCCGGGTGGTCGTCGCCGACGAGGACGACTACCGCTGAGGCCGCGGATGGGGCCCTCGACCAGGAAAAGGGATCGACACCCCTGAGAGCATCAGGGACGTGCTGCTGACCTTGACCACGACCCACCGCCCCGCGACCGATCTCGGGCACCTCCTCATCAAGCACCCGGACCGCGTACAGAGCTTCGACCTGCCGGCGGGCACCGCGCACGTGCTCTACCCCGAGGCGGACGAGCAGCGGTGCACGGCGGCCCTGCTGGTCGAGGTCGACCCGCTCAAGCTGGGCGGCGGTCGGGGCCGCAAACAGCCGGCCACGCCGAACACTTTCACCCTCGGGCAGTACGTCAACGACCGGCCGTACGCCGCGTCCAGCCTGCTCTCCTCGGCGCTGGCCCGGGTGTTCCGGTCGGCGCTGCGCGGCGAGTCCCGCGACCGGCCGGAGCTGGCCGCCGCCCCGATTCCGCTGGAGGTCCGGGTGCCGGTGCTGCGCTGCCGGGGCGGCACCGAGCTGGCCGTACGGGTCTTCGCCCCGCTGGGCTGGATGGTGACCGCGACCCCGATCCCGCTGGACGAGGCGTACCCGGAGTGGGGTGACAGTCGCTACGTCGATCTGACGCTCACCGGCCGGCTGCGGGTCGCCGACGCGCTCAACCACCTCTACGTGTTGCTGCCCGTGTTGGACGACGCCAAGCACTACTGGGTGGCGCCGGACGAGGTGGACAAGCTGCTCCGGGCCGGCGCCGGCTGGCTGGCCGACCACCCGGAACGGGGCCTGATCACCCGCCGCTACCTGGCCCACCGCCGGGCCCTCGCGGGCGAGGCGCTGGCCCGCCTGGCCGAGCTGCGCCTCACCGACGAGCCACCCGCCGACGACAGCGTCGAACCCGACCAGCCACGCGAAGCGGCCCGCGCCTCGCTGGCCGTACGCCGGCGCGAGGCGGTGTTGGCGGCGCTGCGGGCCAGCGGCGCCGGCCGGGTGCTGGACCTGGGCTGCGGGGCCGGGGCGCTGCTCGCCGCGCTGGTCGCCGACCGGCGGTTCACCGAGATCGTCGGCACCGACGTGTCCAGCCAGGCGCTCACCCTGGCCGGCCGGCGACTGCGGCTGGACCGGCTGCCCGAGCGGCAGCGGGACCGGATCAAGCTGTGGCAGTCGGCCCTGACCTACCGGGACGACCGGCTGCGCGGGTACGACGCGGCGGTGCTGATGGAGGTGATCGAGCACGTCGACCCGCCGCGCCTGCCGGCGCTGGAGGACGCGGTGTTCGGGCACGCCCGACCCGGAACGGTGGTGGTGACCACCCCGAACGTGGAATACAACGTCCGCTACGAGGGGCTGAACACCGGCCGGTTCCGGCATGCCGACCACCGGTTCGAATGGACCCGGGCCGAGTTCGCCGCCTGGGTCGACCGGATGTCGGCGACCCACGGCTACACCGCGACGATCAATGGGATCGGCGACGACGACCCCGAGGTGGGCAGCCCGACCCAGCTCGCCGTGCTGACCCGGAAGGAGGAAACCAGCTCATGACCACCCTGGACATTCCCGAGCTCGCCCTGGTGGCGCTGGTCGGCGTCTCCGGATCCGGCAAGTCCACGTTCGCTCGGCGGCACTTCCTCCCCAGCCAGGTGCTCTCCTCGGACACCTTCCGAGGGCTGGTCGCCGACGACGAGAACGACCAGTCGGCCTCGGCGGACGCGTTCGACGCGCTGCACCACGTGGCCGGGATCCGGCTGCGCCGGGGCCGGCTCACCGTGGTCGACGCGACCAACCTCCAGCCGCACGCCCGGGCCGCGCTGGTCAGGGTGGCCCGCGAGCACGACGTGCTGCCGGTGGCGATCGTGCTGGACGTGCCGGAGGCGCTGGCCTGGGAGCGTACGCACTCCCGGGCCGACCGGACGCACGGCCGGCAGGTGCTCGCCCGGATGCAGCGGGACCTGCGGCAGTCCTACGGGCGGTTGGCCCGGGAGGGCTTCCGCAAGGTGCACGTGCTGCGCGGGGTCGAGCAGATCGACGCCGCCGAGATCTGCTACGAGCGGCTGTTCAACGACCGGCGGGAGCTGACCGGGCCCTTCGACATCGTGGGCGACGTGCACGGCTGCCGGCAGGAGTTGGAGGCGCTGCTGCTGCGGCTGGGCTACGCCCTGCGCCACGACGACGCGGGTCGGCCGGTGGACGCGGTGCACCCGGCCGGGCGTACCCCGGTCTTCGTCGGTGACCTGGTGGACCGCGGCCCGGACTCCCCGGGGGTGCTGCGCCTGGTGATGGGCATGGTGGCGGCCGGCCACGCGATCTGCGTGCCCGGCAACCACGAGCAGAAGCTGCTGCGCAGGCTGCGCGGCCGGGACGTGCGGCTCACCCACGGCCTGGCCGAGACGATGGCCCAGCTGGAGTCGGAGCCGGCGGAGTTCGTTGCGGACGTGGCGACCTTCGTCGACAGCCTGGTCAGCCACTATGTGCTGGACGGCGGCCGGCTGGTGGTCGCGCACGCCGGCCTGAAGGAGGCGTACCAGGGCCGGGCGTCGGGCCGGGTCCGCGCGTTCGCGCTGTTCGGGGAGACCACCGGCGAGACCGACGAGTACGGCCTGCCGGTGCGCTACCCGTGGGCGCGCGACTACCGGGGCTCGGCCATGGTCGTGTACGGCCACACCCCCACCCCCGAGCCGGAGTGGGTCAACAACACCATCTGCATCGACACCGGCTGTGTCTTCGGCGGCCGGCTCACCGCGTTGCGCTACCCCGAGAAGGAGCTCGTCTCCGTCCCGGCGGTGCAGGAGTGGTACGCCCCGGCCCGTCCGCTGGTCGCGCCCGCACCGGTCCGCCCGGACACGGTGCTGGACCTGGCCGACGTCACCGGGCGGCGGCACCTCACCCACCCGTACGGGTCGCTGACCGTGCCCGCGGAGAACGCCGCCGCCGCACTGGAGGTGATGAGCCGGTACGCGGTGGACCCGGGCCGGCTGGTCTGGCTGCCGCCGACCATGGCACCCTGCTCGACGTCGACGGTCGAGGGGTTCCTGGAGCACCCGGAGCAGGCGTTCGCCGACTACCGCGCGGCCGGCGTCGAGCGGGTGGTCTGCGAGGAGAAGCACATGGGCTCGCGGGCCGTGGTGCTGGTGGAGCGGGAACCGGGGCGGTTCGCCGGCGGGGTGGTGCACACCCGCACCGGCCGGCCGTTCTTCGGGCCGCCGCTCGACGACGAGCTGCTGGCCCGGGTCCGCGCCGCGGTCACCACGGCCGGGCTCTGGGCCGAGCTGGGCACCGACTGGCTGCTGCTCGACTGCGAGTTGCTGCCCTGGTCGGCGAAGGCGGGCGGCCTGATCCGCGAGCAGTACGCGGGGGTCGGCGCGGCCGGCCGAGCGGCCCTGCCAGCAGCGCTCACCACGCTCGACGCCGTCGCCGCGCGCGGGCTTGCGGTCGAGGAGCTGCGCGGCCGGCTGGCCGACCGGGAGTCCGAGGTCCGGGCGTACTCGGCGGCGTACCGGGCGTACGTCGGGCCGACCGACGGGCTGCGCGGGGTGACGCTGGCGCCGTTCGCGGTGCTGGCCGGGGCCGGGGCCAGCTACGCCGACCGGGACCACGGCTGGCACCTGACCGTGGCGGACCGGCTCTGCGCGGCGGACCCGGAGTTCTTCACCCTGACGCGGCGGCAGGTGGTCGACCTGACCGACGCGGCAGCGGTGGCGGCGGCGACCGACTGGTGGCTGGCCCTGACGGCGGCCGGCGGCGAGGGCATGGTGGTCAAGCCGTACGCCGGCCTGGCCGCCCGCTCGCCGAGGGGCGCGCTGCTCCAGCCGGGCATCAAGTGCCGAGGCCGGGAGTACCTGCGGATCATCTACGGCCCCGGGTACACCGAGCCGGGGCAGCTCGCCGCGCTGCGCCGGCGCTCGCTGGGGCGTAAGCGGGGGCTGGCCCTGCGCGAGCACGGGCTCGGCCTGGCCGCGCTGGACGCGCTGGCCGAGGACGCTCCGCTCTGGCGACGACACGAGCTGGTCTTCGCGATCCTCGCCTGCGAGTCCGAACCGGTCGACCCCCGCCTCTGATGACCCCGTACGCCCCGGTCCGGCACGTGGCCGGACCGGGCTTGGGTACCCTTTGTGGCCGTGGACACAGCACAAAAGACCCGGATGCTCTCGGAGAGCATCGCCTTGAACCCGCTCGACCCGAAGGAGATGATTCACACCTTCGGCCTGGTCGGCGTCTGGGCGATCCTCTTCGCCGAGACCGGCCTGCTGGTCGGCTTCTTCTTCCCCGGCGACTCGTTGCTCTTCCTGGCCGGGGTGGCCTCATCGTCGGTGGCGGACGCGATCTTCGGCGCCGGCACCCGCCTGAACCTGGTCGCGCTGCTGATCGGCGGGCCGCTCTGCGCGATCGCCGGCGCCCAGTTCGGGCACTGGCTCGGCGCCCGGTATGGCCGGCGGATGTTCGACCGCCCCAACTCCCGCCTCTTCAAGCGGGAGTACGTGGAGAAGGCCGAGTACTACTTCCAGAAGTTCGGTCCGGCGAAGGCCGTGGTGCTGGCCCGGTTCATTCCGATCGTGCGGACGTTCCTCAACCCGGTGGCCGGGATGCTCGGCATGCCGCCCCGACAGTTCCTCCTCTGGAACGTGGTCGGCGCGATCCTCTGGGTGGACGGCATCCTGCTGATCGGCTACCTGCTGGCCGCCCAGATCTACAACGCGATCGGCGACAAGATCGACCGGTACATCCTGCCGGTGGTCGCGCTGATCATCGTGATCTCGGTGCTGCCGATCTTCTTCGAGTTCCTCCGGGACCGGCGGGCACGCAAGCGCGGCGAGGCAGTCACCGTGGTCGCCGCGGCCAGCGCAGCCGGTGCCGTTGACGCGCTCCGGCGGGAGGCCGAGGACGACGACGACCCCCGGCACGGCGGCCGGCGCGGCCAGCACCGCCGCTGACTTTTAGATACGCCGATGGCCGGTCCCCTGAGGGGGCCGGCCATCGGCGTAGACCTGTCGAGCTGCGGGTGGTGCGGATGCCGGGCAGCCGTCACCGTCCGGTGGTGACGTCGCCCCTGCCACGCCACCCGTGGTCGCGCTCAAGCGAGGCGGCCGGCGGCCACCTGGACTCGGGCACGTCCGGTTTCAGCGGGCCTTCTTGGTGGCCCGCTTCCGCGGCGGGGTGAGCAGATCCGCGATCGTGGCGATCGCGGTCGGCACCAGCCGGTAGTACGCCCAGACACCGCGCTTCTCCCGCTCCAGCAAGCCGGCCTCGGTGAGGATGCGCAGGTGGTGACTGACCGTCGGCTGCGAGAGGCCGAGCGGCGCGGTGAGGTCACACACACACGCCTCCCCCTCGGGAGCCGACTGGATCAGGCTGAGCAGCCGCAGCCGAGCAGGATCGGCGAGTGCCTTCAGCACCCCCGCGAGCCGCTCGGCATCGGCACGTTCGATTGGCTCGCCGGCGAGCGGCGAGATCTGAGGCATGGTCATTTCAGCCAACGCAGTTCCCACGTATTCCATCCTTCCACCAGCAGCATCGATCCGCCTGCATATCAGCAGATCCGAATCGGCAAATTTTTACGCCACAAGGCCGAGGTCAGCCAACGTATAGGCCGCCCGATAGGGCAGTCCGGCGGCTCGTACCGCGTCGCCAGCGCCTCGATCAACAATAACCGCCACACCGATCACCTCGGCCCCGGCCTCACGCAACGCCTCCACTGCGGCCAGCACACTGCCGCCCGTGGTCGAAGTGTCCTCGACCGCCAGGACCCGGCGACCGGCCACGTCCGGCCCCTCGATACGCCGCTGGAGGCCGTGCGCCTTGCCCGCCTTGCGGACCACAAACGCGTCCAGCGGCCGGTCGGTCTCGGCCGACGCGTGCAGCATCGCCGCAGCGACCGGGTCGGCCCCGAGGGTTAGTCCACCGACGGCGTCATACGCCCAGTCGGCGGTGAGGTCGCGCATCACCCGACCCACCAACGGCGCTGCCCGGTGATGGAGCGTGACGCGACGCAGATCGACATACCAGTCCGCCTCAAGACCGGACGAGAGCACCACCCGACCATGGACCACAGCCAGGTCGGTGATGAATTTACGCAGGTCGTCGTGGTCCCCCATGGCGATAGAGGGTACTGCGCAAGTCTGGGAGGTGTGTGCCGGGCCCTCCCGGGTCAACCCTGCGAGCGACCGACGGGTGGCGATGTCCGGCTACGCTGTGCCACCGTCCATCCCGGTCGGGAGCGCCAATCCCGTCTCCTGGACGCCCACGGACCCGGCGAGGTCAGTCAGTGCCGGGTGTGATCCGCCCGCGGGTGTCCCGGGAGACACCGCGCAGCAGCCGTCGGGGCGCGTGCCGCAGGCCCGCCACGGCCAACTTGTACTTCCAGCTCGGCACGCTGACCAGCCTGCCTTTCCGCAGGTCACGCAGCCCTTCGTCGACCACGTCGTCGGTTCGCAGCCACAGCCAGGCCGGAATACGCGACATGCTGATGCCGGCCCGCTCGTGGTATCCGGTACGGGTGTAGCCAGGGCAGAGCGCCATCACCCGTACGCCGAGCGGCGCCACCGACTGACCGATCGACTCACTGAAATTCGTCACCCATGCCTTGCTGGCCGAGTACGTCGAGCCCGGCATTGGGACACCGAAACCAGCAACGGAAGAGACATTTATCACTGCCCCCGTTCCTCTTTTGACCATTGGTCCCAGGGCCGCATGGGTCAGTCGCAGCACCGCCAACACATTCAGCCGAAGCAATCTGACCTCGTCCCCGACGGCCGATCGGACGAACGGAGTGTTGAGGCTCATCCCTGCGTTGTTCACCAACAGCCCGATTGGCGGCTCGTCGCCAAGTCGGCGTTCGACCGCCGCACAGCCGTCGTCCGTGGACAGATCGGCGGCAATATTTTCGATCCGGCAGTCGTACCGGCGAGCCAACTCGGTGGCAGTGGTGTCGAGCCGGCCGGCGTCCCGGGCCACCAGCACCAGGTCCCACCCGTCGGCAGCGAGCCGACGGGCGAACGCCTCGCCGATACCCAGGGTGGCGCCGGTGATCAGCGCGCGGCGCGGGAACAGCTTGGTCTCCTCGGTCACGGGCGATCCTCGGGGGGCGGATTCGGCCCGGGCAGCCCCCAGGACGACGGGCCGTAGGCCGGTGGAGCCGAAGGGGGCGGCGGGCCGTAGGCCGGGCCGGAACCGGGGGCCGGCCCAGCCGGAGGCCTGGGGCCGGCCGGAGGCGTCGGACCGGTAGGCGAGGGGCGGCGGTAGAAGGCAGCAGCCCCGGGCAGGACCAGCAACCCGGCCACCAGCAGGTACCCGATGACCTGCGCCACCGACGCGGCCGCGTTCAACGGAATCCACCAGGCCGGGTACGCATCGCCGACGAGACCGAGCAGGTCGGCGGTGACCTGCTCGCCGTCGCCGAGGCGCAGCGGGGCGGCTCGCTGGCCGACCAGCACCGCCAGGCCGCAGCAGCCGCAGAACAGGCCCAGCCCGGCAATAACCCAGGTGAACACCCGAGCGCCGCGGCGGCCGGACAGCAGGCCGAGGGCGAGCCCGACAAGCACCAGCGCCATGAGCACGCCGATCACGGCCGACAGCACCGTGGAGGCGCGCAGCAGCGACACAACCGTGTCGATCTCGCCGCCGCTGGCGCCGGTTCCGCCCGCAGCCGACCGGAACCGGTCCACCGTGCCACCCGTGATGAGCAGGTTGGCGACCGCGTACGCCACGGCGCCGGCCGCCATCAGCAGCAGCACCGCTGTCGCCGAGACGACCGGCACCGGCCGGCGAGGCGGGGCCTGAACGGGATACGACACGACAATCCCTCCGGTAGGTGTCGGCTTGCAACCTACTCGGAGGGATCGTCGGCGTCGCTGTTATCGGAGCGTCAACTTGCCGAGGGCGGCTCGGGCCCCCGGCGCTCGCCGGACTCCGGCGAAGGACCGGGCTGCTCCGGAGCTGGCGGCTGCCCCGGGACGGGCGGCTGCGCCGGCTGGCCCTGAACGGGCGGATAGCCCGGTGCCGGCGGGTAACCGGGCGCCGGGGGGTAGCCCGGTGCCGACGGATACCCGGGTGCCGGCGGGTAGCCCGGTGCCGACGGATACCCGGGCGCCGGCGGGTAGCTCGGGTAGGCGGCACCCGGCACCGGAGGCTCCCAGATCGGCTGCGGCTTGCGGAAGAACTCGTTCGCCTTCGGCAGAGCCAGCAAAATCAGGGCAGCCAGCAGGGCGAGCAGGTCCAGCAGGCCGAGCGCGGTGGTGAGCGGGCCGTACCAGGACGGCAGGGCCTCCTCCAACCGGCGCTGAACCTCCTGGCTGCTCGGCATGTTGCCACCGGTCGAACCGCCGTTGGTCAGGCCGCCGGCCACGTTGTTCACCAGGCCACCGCCGGTGCAGCAGAGCAGCAGGCCACCCACCACCCAGGTGGTGATCCGGGCGCCGTTCATGCCCCGGTTGTTCAACAGGGCGAGGACGACGAGCCCGATCGCGAGCAGCAGCGAGAACACGGCAGCCGCGATGCCGATGCCGTAGGTGACGTCGGCCACCTGCTCGGCGGCGCTGCCACGGTAGGCGTCCTGCAACACCTCGCGAAGCGTGCCGATGGTGGACAGCGTCAGAATCAGATTCACCACCTGGATGGCGGCGACGAGGATGAGCAACCAACTGGACGTCGTCACCACGCCCGGTCGGGCGCGGGGCGGCGTCCCCGTAGCATCGGCCATGATTCTCCTTCCCTAGATCACACGACTACCGTAACGAGCCGGCGCCGGGTGAGCACGGCGCGAAAGCCGGACCCGCCGCGGTGGGAAAGTGTCGTGCCTCATGGGTCACTCCCCGGCAAGCCGCCCCGCGGCGTACGCGCCGAGCGTGGTCTGGTCCATCAGGCAGCCGGTGAACGTGGTCAACTCACCCGCGTCGTCGCGCAGCCGGGTCCAGGCCACCCGGCCCAGCTCCCGGTCGACGGTGTCCAGCGACGCGGCGGCGTACGCCTTTCCGGCCGGCGAGCCGTGCTCCAGCAGCCAGTCGACCTGCTGCCGAGCCTCCGCCGGATTTTCCTTGAGCGCCCGCTCCACCTGCTGGTAAGCCGCCGTGGCCGGCAGCAACGTGCCGGCGATCCCCACCCCGCCGAAGGCGAGCGTGTCCGCCGAGGCCAACTCCCGGACGGCCGCGTCCAGCTCCTGGTCCCGCTCTTCGAAGCCCATCCCCCCATCCTTCCGCACCGCGTCCGCCCCGGCATCTGTCGATACGGGTCCGGCCGGATCCGCGGTGGCGGATCCGGCCGGAGCGGAATCAAAATCAGGCGGCGGTGACGGTGAGGGACTGCTTGGTGTCGGCCAGGTCGACCCGGACCGTGTCGCCGTCGCGGATCTGGCCGGCGAGCAACGCCTTGGCGAGCTGGTCGCCGATCGCCGACTGCACCAGCCGACGCAGCGGGCGGGCACCGTAGATCGGGTCGTAGCCGTGTTCGGCGAGCCACACCCGGGCGGCGTCGCTGATGACCAGCGCCAACCGGCGGTCCGCAAGACGCTTCCGCATCCGCGCCAGCTGGATGTCGACGATGGCCCGCAGGTCCTCACCCTGCAGGGCGGCGAACACCACGATGTCGTCGAGGCGGTTGAGGAACTCTGGCTTGAAGTGCGACCGGACCACCGCCAGGACGGCCTCGCGGCGCTGCTCATCGGTCAGCGTCAGGTCGCTGATCAGCGACGAGCCCAGGTTCGAGGTGAGGATCAGGATCGCGTTGCGGAAATCCACCGTACGCCCCTGGCCGTCGGTGAGCCGGCCGTCGTCGAGCACCTGCAACAGCACGTCGAAGACGTCCGGGTGGGCCTTCTCCACCTCGTCCAGCAGCACTACCGAATACGGCCGACGGCGCACCGCCTCGGTGAGCTGCCCGCCCTCCTCGTAGCCGACGTATCCGGGCGGGGCACCGACCAGGCGGGCGACGGAGTGCTTCTCGCCGTACTCGCTCATGTCGATGCGTACCATGGCCCGCTCGTCGTCGAAGAGGAACTCGGCGAGCGCCTTGGCCAGCTCGGTCTTGCCGACGCCGGTCGGGCCGAGGAAGAGGAAGCTGCCGGTCGGGCGGTCCGGGTCGGCGACGCCGGCCCGGGCTCGGCGGACCGCGTCGGCGACCGCACCGACCGCCTCGGGCTGGCCGACCACACGGGCTCCCAGCGACTCCTCCATGCGCAGCAGCTTGGCCGTCTCGCCTTCCAGCAGCCGGCCGGCGGGGATGCCGGTCCAGGAGGCGACCACTGCGGCGATGTCGTCCGCACCGACCTCCTCCTTGAGCATCGCGCCGTCGGCCTGAAGCCGGGCCAGTTCCTCCTCGGCCTGCTTCAGCTCGGCCTTGAGCGCGGGAATCCGGCCGTACCGCAACTCGGCGGCGCGTTCCAGCTCGCCGTCGCGCTCGGCCCGCTCGGCCTCGCCGCCGAGTCGCTCCAGCTCCTCCTTGGCCGTGGAGAGCTTGGTGATGTGGCTCTTTTCCAGCTGCCAGCGTTCGGAGAGCGCGGTGAGCTGCTCGCGCTTGTCGGCCAGCTCCTTGCGCAGCCGTTCGAGGCGTTCGGCGGAGGCGGCGTCCGGCTCCTTGGCCAGCGCCATCTCCTCGATCTCCAGCCGGCGCACCGCCCGTTCGATCTCGTCCACCTCGACCGGCCGGGAGTCGATCTCCATCCGGAGCCGGGACGCGGACTCGTCGACCAGGTCGATTGCCTTGTCGGGCAGGAACCGGTCGGTGATGTAGCGGTCGGACAGGGTGGCGGCGGCGACCAGCGCGGCGTCGGTGATGCGTACGCCGTGGTGCACCTCGTAGCGCTCCTTGAGCCCTCGCAGGATGCCGATGGTGTCCTCGATGGTCGGCTCGCCGACCAGCACCGGCTGGAAGCGGCGCTCCAACGCCGGGTCCTTCTCGATGTGCTCGCGGTATTCGTCCAGCGTGGTCGCGCCGACCATCCGCAGCTCGCCACGGGCCAGCATCGGCTTGAGCATGTTGCCGGCGTCCATCGAGCCCTCGCCCTTGCCGGCGCCGACAACGGTGTGCAGCTCGTCGAGGAACGTGATGACCTGGCCGTTGGAGTTCTTGATCTCCTCCAGCACCGACTTCAGGCGCTCCTCGAACTGGCCGCGATATTGCGCGCCGGCCACCATCGCGCCGAGGTCGAGCGAGACCAGCTTCTTGTCTCGCAGCGACTCGGGCACGTCACCGGCGACGATCCGCTGGGCCAGGCCCTCGACGATGGCGGTCTTGCCGACGCCCGGCTCACCGATCAGCACCGGGTTGTTCTTGGTACGCCGGGACAGCACCTGGATGACCCGGCGGATCTCGGAGTCCCGGCCGATGACCGGGTCGATCTTCCCCTCGCGGGCGCTGGCGGTGAGGTCCACGCCGTACTTGGCGAGGGCCTGGTAGGTCTGCTCCGGGTCGGCCGTGGTGACCCGCCGGTCCCCGCCGCGTACGGTCGGGAAGGCGGCGACCAGGCTTTCCTCGGTGGCCCCGGCGTTGTTGAGCGCGACGGAGACCGCGCCACCAACCCGGGCCAGCCCGGCGAGCAGGTGCTCGGTCGAGGTGTATTCGTCGCCCAGCGGCCGGGCGATCTGCTCGGCGGCGCCAATGGCGTTGACGAACTCGCGGGCCAGGGTGGGCTCGGCGAGGCTGGAGCCGCGCGCGGCGGGCAGGGCGTCGACCGAGCGCTGGGCGACCCGACGCAGCTCGGCGGGGTCGGCCCCGACGGCGCGCAGCAGGCCTGCGGCGGTCGAACCCTCGGTGTCCAGCAGCGACAGGAGCAGGTGCCAGGGCTCCACGGTGGCGTGACCGCGCTGGTTCGCCAGCGCGACGGCACCGGTGATGGTCTCGCGGCTCTTGGTGGTGAGACGTTCCGTGTTCATGAACTCCCCCGGATCGACGTGTCCACTCCGAACGACACAACCAGAGTTGAGTCTATTCCGCTCAACCCTAGCCGTGTGAACTGGATCACTTCACCCTCAGCCGGGCAGTCGGGCGGCGCAGGGCACCATCGCCCCCGGCTGGCACACGAGGACGAGCAGGGGTAGAGCGGCACTGAAGGGCTCGGTCAGGCCCCTTGGGCTGACAGGGTCGGGGCCTATGCCCCTGATCTGTGGCAGTCAGGCTGTTTCCAGCTCGGCGTGTCGGGCAGCTGGACTGCCACAGATCATGGTTGGGCGTTGTCCGGAGTGACGGCACACGGCAGCGTTGGCCGTCAGTCGCCGAGCAGGGCGACCCTGATCCAGCGGCGGGCGCCGATCGGGCCGACGGCGAGGATGACCTCGTCCGGGGCACGCCCCACAAGCGTGCCGTCATCGAGCAGGTAAAGGTAGTGCTCGGGGCCGACGGGCCAACTCACCCGCCCGTACTGGCCGTTCACCACCACGCCCACGCCGTCCGGCCCGGTCACCGCCACCCTCCCGGCACCCACCGGCGCCACCGAGGACATCCTGTCGGGGTGGCCGGCGGCCCGCACCAGCTGCCAGTCGCCCCGGTAGAGCCAGAGCGCCGGGAAACCGGCCGGGTCCGGCCGCGACCCGATCAGCCATACCTCGCTGTCGGGCGCGGACATCACCCACAGGTTTTCCACCTCGCCATCGGGCGCCGGCACCGCCGTCCGCTGCCAGCTCCGCCCCTGGTCCGTCGAGACCGCGGCGTACGGACGCCCGCCGGCCGCACCGGCCGCGACCAGCAGGCCCCCGGCCTCGCGCACCATGTTCACCATCGGCAGTCCGGGCTGGGCTGCCAAAGGTCGCAGCCGACGGCCGTCCCAGCGGGCCACCTTGCCGCTCTTCTCGACAAACTGGAACCGGCCCTTGACACCGACCAGCGCGGGCGGGGGCTCTGCGCCCGGGTGGTGGGTGAAGGTGACACCGCCGTCGGTCGAGATGTACCAGCCGAACGACACCGATTGGAGGGTCAGCAGCCCCTGCGGGGCGTAGAGCTGCTGGTTCTCGGCGACCGGCCGAGGATGCGGCAACGCCTGCCAGGACCGGCCACCATCCCGGGTGGCGAAGAGCAGCGCCGGACAATCCTCGCCGTCGCAGGTGGCGAAGAGGGCGTACGCCCGCTCGGCGTCAACGAACTCGATTCGCGGCGGGTCGTACCGGTCGGGCACGGCGACCCGAACGAGGCGAACCTCGTGCACGTCGGCGACCGGCGGCTGGCCCGGCGAGGTGGCCACCGGCCCGGGCGACGCGGACGCCCGGTTCGGCGGCGGACGCCGGACGTCCCCGATAGAACAGGCCCCCAGCACCGCCGATGCCAGGAATAGTGTCGCCATGCAGGCCGCTCGCCGTTTCACCACACCTCCAACGCAGGGTAGCCTCGCCCGCGTGCGAGTACGTGTTGAACAGACTGCCCTCCCGGGGATCGGCGTACGTCACGATCTGGTGACGGAATCCGGCCGCCGGGTCGGCGTGGTCTCCCACCGCAACGGCCGTCGTGACCTGGTCCTCTACGATCCGGACGATCCGGACTCCTGCCAGGCGGATATTCCACTGACCGACGACGAGGCGGAGGCGCTCGCCGACATCCTCGGCGCGTCCCTGCTGCTCAGCCAACTCTCCGGGCTGCGCGAGCAGGCCGCCGGGCTGCTCACCGAGCAGATCGCCATCCCCGCTGGTGCCAGGTACGTCAACCGGCAACTGGGCGACACCAAGGCGCGCACCCGCACGGGCGCGTCCATCGTCGCGGTGCTGCGCCAGGGCGAGGTGATCGTCTCGCCGGAACCCACCTTCCGCTTCGCCGCAGGTGACGTGGTGGTCGTTGTCGGCACCCGGCAGGGTCTCGACGGGGTCAGCGCGATCCTCGCCGAAGCGGACCCGGACGGCTGAGGCGCGGATGCACGAAACCACCACACTGCTCGTCGAGGTCGGCGCGCTGCTGTTCCTGCTCGGCCTGCTCGGCCGGCTCAGCCGCCGGTTCGGCGTCTCGCCCATCCCCCTCTACCTGCTCGCCGGCGTCGCCTTCGGCACGGGCGGCATATGGCCACTCAACGCCAGTGAAGAATTCTTCGCCATCGGCGCGGAAATCGGCGTGATCCTGCTGCTGGTCATGCTCGGCCTGGAATACAGCGCCGGCGAACTGGTGGGCAACCTCCGTTCGGCGGCCCCAGCCGGCCTGATCGATGCGGTGCTCAACGCGCTGCCCGGCTTCGCCTTCGCACTGCTGCTCGGCTGGGGCTGGCTGGCCGCCGTGGTGCTCGGCGGCGTCACCTGGGTCTCCTCGTCCGGGGTGATCGCCAAGGTCCTCGGCGACCTCGGCCGGGTCGGTAACCGGGAGACCCCGGTGATCCTCTCCGTCCTGGTGATCGAGGACCTGGCGATGGCCCTCTACCTGCCGCTGCTCACCGCACTGCTCGCCGGGATCGGCCTGATCAAGGGCGGCATGGCGCTCGCCGTCGCGGTGTTCACCGTGGTCGCCGTGCTGTTCGTCGCCATCCGGTACGGGCACGTGATCTCCGCGGCGTTCTCCGCGAAGGACCCGGAGGCACTGCTGCTCGGGGTGCTCGGCCTGACCCTGCTGGTCGCCGGCCTCGCAGCCAAGCTCCAGGTCTCCGCGGCGGTTGGTGCCTTCCTCGTCGGCATCGCCCTCTCCGGGCCAGTGGCGCACCACGCCACCGAGTTGCTGTCGCCGCTGCGGGATCTCTTCGCCGCGGTGTTCTTCTTATTCTTCGGGCTGGTCACCGACCCGAGGGACATGCCCCCGGTGCTGCTGCCGGCGCTGGCGCTGGCCGTGGTGACCATCGGCACGAAGGTGCTCACGGGATACCTGGCCGCCCGGCGGGCCGGGATCGCCGAGCCCGGTCGATGGCGGGCCGGTTTCGCGCTCACCCCGCGCGGTGAATTCTCCATCGTCATCGCCGGGCTCGCCGTCGCCGCCGCGCACCCGGTGGAACCCAGGCTGGCGGGGCTCGCCACGGCGTACGTGTTGATCACCGTGGTGGTCGGGCCGATGCTGGCCCGACTGCCCGACATGCCCTGGTTCAAACGCTGGTTGCGCCGGCGTGCCGCCGCCCGGCCGCCCGCACCGGTGCCGGCCACCGATTGAGTACGCCGGGCCGGGTCGGCCTTACGGTCGCCCCGGCCCGGCCAACGGTTGCCGAATTGGTTCCGGGAAGGGCTACCGTCGGCACGCGGAACCGCGTTACGGTGTCGCCCCAGCGCCCAGGGTCCGCGGGTGGCCGGTGCCCCCGCCAGCAGCAACGAAAGGTTGGCCGGTGAGCGTGCAGGAGGAGACGTTCCGCGGCTTCGCCAACCCGGTCGATCCGTCGCCGGCGGAGCTGCGAACGTGGGCCTACCAGCCGAACTCGGTACCGCTGACCTCCATGCCCCCGGACTGGGACCTGCTGGTCTCCGGCGACCACCTGGTGGGGACGCTCTTCGAACTGGCCATGGACCCGGCCTGCCCGGCTCGCCGGTTCGCCCTGCACTGCCTCTACATCTACGCCGCCGACGGCATCCGGACGAAGTTCCGCGCCCACCCGAAGCGCCGCTTCAGAAAGCTGGTCGAGCAGGCCGAACGGGCCGGCGACGAGCTGATGCGCAACTGGGCGCACAACAGCCGGGTACTGCTCGCCCGGCCGGACCTCTTCGCCTACCGCGACTGGTGCGAAGGCGGCCTCGTCCGAGAAAACCGACGGCTCTAGTACGGCGAGCGGGCCGAGGCCCCCTCGCGGCATCACCGCGTCCCGGCCCGCACATCCCTCAACGGCGAACGGGCCGAGGCCCCCTCGCGGCATCACCGCGTCCCGGCCCGCACATCCCTCAACGGCGAACGGGCCGAGGCCCCCTCGCGGCATCACCGCGTCCCC